>CAUSPE010000006.1:0-59835 GCA_963533485.1 uncultured Streptococcus sp. | reverse complement strand
GATCTGAAACTACATCCTCATCCACATTAGCAACATAAAGAACTGGTTTAGTGGTTAAAAGGAAGAGACCTTTGACTACTTTTTGCTCTTCATCTGTAAATTCAATAGTACGTGCTGATTTTCCATCTTCAAGGACTGGTTTAATCTTTTGAAGAACATTAAATTCTGCTACTGATTCTTTATCTTTTTGCGTACGTGCCATCTTTTCTACACGCGCATAGCGTTTATTAACTGATTCTAAGTCAGCAAGAATCAACTCTAGGTTAATGGTATCAATATCTGCAAGTGGATCCACAAAGGCGTCTTCACGTCCTTGCTCGCGCATCACATTTTCATCATCAAAAGCACGAACTACGTGAACAATCGCGTCTACTTCACGGATATTGGCCAAGAATTTATTACCTAGACCTTCTCCTTTTGATGCTCCTTTTACAATCCCTGCAATATCTGTAAATTCAAAGGTTGTTGGGACTGTCTTTTTAGGTGTAATCATTTCTGTTAGTTTTTGTAGGCGTTCATCTGGAACTTCCACCATCCCAACGTTTGGATCAATAGTCGCAAATGGGTAGTTTGCCGCCTCTGCTCCTGCTTTTGTAATTGCATTAAAAAGGGTTGATTTACCAACGTTTGGCAAACCAACGATACCTGCTGTTAAAGCCATATTTTCTCATTCTCCGTTCTCATTTCAATCCCTAACATTATAACACAAAAAGGGAAAACTTGCTAACCCTCTAACTAAGGGTTCTTAGTCAATAATCTTATTCATTTTTCGTTCAAAATCATGGCGACTCATCATGACAAGGTGGTCGCAATTGCTACATTTGATTTTGATATCTGCCCCTACACGTGTAATTTCCCAACGATTGGCCTTTTTACCTGTTGATTTAATTGTACAAGCATGTGGTTTTTTCATCTCAACAAAATTTCCAACTTGATACATACTACTCTCCTTTTCTTTTTTGATTATATCATAAAAGAGGCGAGCTAGGCTCAACCTCTTTCACTTAATTTGTTCGAACTGGTGTGATAAGCTGCATGAAATCTTCGTCAGTATCTGCTGGCACAAGAGTAAATGGACGAACTGATGAGATAAAGCTAATAGTAACCTTTTCGCTATTTAAAGCCTTGAGGGAATCAATCAAGTAAGTTGGGTTAAAACTAATAGTTAAATCATCCCCGGTCACCTGCTCTGTATCGATTTCTTCGTTTACTTTACCAACTTCTGGAGAGTGAACATGGGCGCTAACAACCCCACCTTTAATTTCAAGCTTCACAGTACCGTTTTGAGTCGCACTTGATAAGAGACGTGCACGCTCCATAGATTGACGCAAATTAACCACATCAAAAGTAATTGTAGTATTAAAGTCTGTTGGAATCAAACGATCTGTATCAGGATAGTTTCCTTCTAGGAGACGAGTGTAGAAGCTAATATTTTCGCTTCTAAAGAGGATTTGATTATTTGCAAAGAAAATCTCTACAGTTTCAATATCATCTGTAAATACCGCTGAAAATTCGCGTAGAGAGCGGCTAGGAATCACCACATCGAAATCATCTCCATTTTTTTCAAGAGTCAATTTCTTCTGGCTAAGGCGGTGTGAGTCTGTCGCAACTGTTTTTAGTTCCTTGTGTTGGCTCAATACGAAGTGGACACCTGTTAAGATTGGACGACTTTCTTGCGTACTTGCAGCAAATGCTGTTTCATTGATAATTTTCTTGAGTAGTTTGGTTTCAAGAACCAAAGGTGTGCTAGCTGAAATTTCTTGGATTCGTGGGTATTGTTCGCTATCTTTTCCTTTTAGAGTAATTTCTGATTTGCCACTGGTTAAGACAATTTGTTTTTGTTCAATCTCTTTGAAATCTAGCGTTACATCTGGAAGACTAGATACCACATTGATAAAGAAAGAAGCTTCAAGAAGAATCGAACCCAAAGAAGTGATCAAGAGACCAGCATCTTCATTCTTTTGAGAAATGAAATTTTCAATAGAAATTTGACCGTTTGAGCCAATTAAAGTAATTCCTTCATTGGTAACGTCAATTTTGATTGTTGATAAAATTGGAATAGCATTTTTAGAGCTTATTGCTCGTTTTGTAGTATTTAAGGCCTGTAGAAATAAATTTTTATTAATTGAAAAATGAATCATGGATTCTCCTTTATTTATTTTTAGTATTAGAAAGTTAATAGTAATAATAGAGTGTGTGAATTCTGTGGAAAACTGAGTGCTATTTAGTAAACTTAAGCTTCTAAGCTTGTTTAAAAAATGTGGATAAAAAAGATAAGAAAGGAAAACTTATCCACAAGCTACTTAATTTTCTTTTTGATTGCTTCTATTTCTAAACGTAAATTATCGTCTTCGTCAATCAATGATTTGATTTTAGCATGGGCGTGAATAACGGTGGTGTGATCCTTTCCGCCAAATTCTTTTCCGATTTTTGGAAGACTGTTATCTGTCAGTTCTCTAGCTAGGTACATGGCAACTTGACGTGCTAAAACGATGTTTTGAACTCGTCTCGTACCTTTCATTTCTTTAACACTCACTCCATAAAAATTACCAACTTCAGTTTGGATTTTCTCAATTGGAATAACAAGTATCTGGCGGGCGTCTTGCTTACGTGCTCTAATAGCTTCCGCAGCAATATCAATAGTAATATCCTTAATCTTCTTCACTCTGGCAATTAAAGTGATATCGTTGATTGCTCCTTCCAATTCTCGAACATTTGAATCAAATTGGCCGGCCAAATATTCCAGAGTATCACTTTGGAAATGGTAATCCAAGTGCTCTGTTTTACTTTGAAGAATGGCGATACGTGTCTCAAAGTCAGGAGGGGTGATATTTTGCGTCAATCCCCAGCTAAAGCGTGTAACAAGTCTTTCCTCAAGGCCTTCTAGGTGTTTAGGACTTCGATCACTGGTTAGGACAATCTGTTTCTGCTTATCATGAAGAGCATTGAAGGTATTGAAAAATTCTTCTTGGGTCGCGACTTTTTTGCCACTGAGAGATTGGATATCATCGATCAACAAGAGATCAAGACTACGGTAAGTCTTTTTGAACTTTTCCATTTCCCCAAGTCGCAAGTGTTCAAGAAAGTCATTGATAAAGCTTTCGGCAGGAATGTACTTGACACGCGCATCAGGAATATTTTTCAAAATCTCATTTCCAATCGCATTGAGTAAGTGAGTCTTTCCAAGACCAGGTCCTCCATAGATGAAAAGAGGATTATAGGTCAGAGCTAAATCTTCAGATACAGCTAGTGCAGCAGACACCGCCCAAACATTACCATCACCTTGAATAAAGTTATCAAAGGTATATTTTTCTTTTAACCCTGTTTCGGAATAGGGAATCGTTGGTAGTGCAGGTGTGTAATCGTAAGTAGAGACACTATTCGTATCATTTACTTGAGGAGATTCTGTGCTCTGAGGTTTAGTGAAAATATAGTGAGGTTTGATTTCAGAATCATAAATTTCAAAACCAGCAGCAATAATAATATCTTTTAATTGCTTTTCCCACACCATTTCCATCTCTGATCTCGGTAGAAATATAGTAGCTGTGTTTTCTTCTACTTTGATGAGTTCAGCAGGTGTAGCATAGAAATCATACATAGATCGAGTCAATCTTTCTTGAGCAAATTCTAAAATACGATTCCAAAATTGCTTTTCTTTCAACTAATTTTCCTCCTTTACTATGATTTTAGTAGTTTAGTGCTAGACTTATTTTACCATAGATAATAGGATTTTTCCACAGATTGGGGAAAAGAATCCACAATGTTAGTAGTATTTATCCACAGGTTGGGGATAAATAGAAAAATCCTTAATTTAGTAGGCTTTTTGATAAAAAAATTGGTGGATAAATTTGTGGGTTGAGAAAATAAAAGAACAGCCTTATTTCAGGCTGTTAATAATTCTATCGTATTCTTCTTGACTTGAAAAAGAGATAATAATCTTTCCAGTATCTTTTTTTGAAAGTTTAATTTCTACACTTAAACCGAGTAGTTTTTTTAATTTATCTTCTTCGTCTTTGATGAAAGAATCACCTTTTTTTTGCTTCTTTTGTTTTTTCTCTGTAAGAAGTGCTTCTAACTTTCTCACAGAAATATCTTCATTTTTGATTAGTTGGAAGAAATAGTCTTGCTGCTCTTTATCCAAACCAACAAGTGAACGTGCATGAGCTTGAGAGATTTTTCCATTTTCCACTTCAGATAAGATATACTCTGGTAGGGAAAGCAAACGAATAAAATTAGTGATATAAGGACGAGATTTCCCCATTTTATCCGCTATCTCAGTGTGAGTAAATCCTTTTTCTACTAAAGATTCGTAGGCGCGTGCTTCTTCAACAGGATTTAAATTTTCTCTCTGCAAATTCTCAATGATAGATTGGATCATCATTTCCTGATCTGAGAGGTGCTTTACAACGGCTGGAATAGAGGTCAGACCAGCCAAGAGAGAAGCCCGATATCGTCTCTCTCCTGCAAGGATTTCATAACCAATTACAGGAGATTGACGAACGATGATTGGTTGGATGAGCCCATTTTCTTTGATTGATTGAGCTAATTCCTTTAGTTTATCTGTATCAAATTCTTTCCGAGGTTGGTAAGGATTCTTTTGTATTTCAGAGATAGAAATCATTTCAAATTTTTCCATGATTCTACACTAACATATCTTTTACTTTCTGTAAAGTTTTCTTTACACTGATGTCAATTAAGACTCTAAATCACCAGAATTCTTATCTAGTTTAATTGAGGTTGTTTCTTCTTTACCGTTACGGTAGTAGGTTACTTTGATAGTATCTCCGATAGCATGATTGTAAAGAGCATGTTGCAGGTCTGTTGATGAGGCAATCTCTTTGTCGTCAACTTTGGTAATGACATCATATTTTTGAAGATGTCCATTTGCTGGCATATTGTTTTGAACAGATCGAACAACTACACCTGAAGTGAGGCCACTTGGAATGTTAAGTTTTCTAAGATCACTAGCTCCAACATTTGACAGATTGACCATTTGAATTCCAAGAGCTGGACGAGTCACTTTACCATCACTTTCAAGCTGTTTAATGATATTTTGTGCATCGTTTGAAGGAATTGCAAAACCAAGACCTTCTACAGATGTTCCACCATTACTTGCAATTTTACTTGATGTAATCCCAATTACTTGTCCTTGAATGTTTACAAGTGGACCACCAGAGTTACCAGGGTTAATGGCTGTATCTGTTTGAATGGCTTTTGTTGAAATAGCTTGACCATCTTCAGATTTTAGAGAAACATTTCGATTAAGACTTGAAATAATCCCCTGTGTAACTGTATTAGCATATTCTGAACCTAAAGGACTACCAATAGCAATCGCTGTTTCTCCAACACTAAGTTGACTTGAATCTCCAAATTCTGCGACTGTTGTAACTTTTTCGGAAGAAATTTTAACGACAGCAATATCAGAGAAGGTATCAGATCCGACAATTTCACCAGGAACCTTAGTACCATCTGCTAAGCGGATATCAACTTTTGAAGCTCCATTGATAACGTGAGTATTAGTTACAAGATAGGCATCTTTATCATCCTTTTTATAGATAACACCTGATCCCTCACTTGCGATTTGTTGATTGTCTGAATCAGAATTAGTTTCGTCAGCATTAAATACACTACTTTGTCTACTGCTAGAAGAAGAATAAGTAATGATTGAGACAACAGCATCCTTAACTTTATTTACTGCTTGAGTGGTTGAATTTTCATTCTTATAGGATGTTTGAGTGACAGTGCCAGAATTATTATTTGTAGCTTGATTTCCTTGTTTTTGATAAAGTTGTAATGTTACGAAACTTCCTAAGGCACCACTTAAAAATCCGATTAGAATGATTACTAGAACTTTAACTCCTTTTTTGTAAAATTTTTGTAAGTGTTTCATAAACGCCTCCATTTGTTATTTATTTACTCAGATTATAAACCTATTAACTTAATCCAAACTTAAAAGTTTAAAGTTTTACACAAGTTGTGGATAACTCACTTTATTCTGTGAATTCACTAGTAATTTTGAATGATTTTTGTGTGTATAAGATGTGAAATGAAGTGTGGATATGATAGAATAGAAGAATGAAAATAAAAATTGTAACAGTGGGAAAATTAAAAGAAAAATACCTTAAAGATGGTATTGCTGAATATACCAAACGAATTTCACGTTTCGCCAAATTAGAAATGATTGAGCTCACTGATGAGAAGACACCTGACAAAGCCAGTGAATTAGAAAACCAAAAAATCTTGGAAACAGAAGGTGAAAGAATTCTTTCTAAGGTTGGAGAAAGAGACTTTGTCGTTGTACTAGCCATTGAAGGAAAAACACTCTCCTCAGAGGAATTGAGTAAGCAACTAGAGCAAGCTTCTATAAAAGGATACTCAACGCTTACTTTTATCATTGGAGGAAGTTTGGGTCTAGCTCCTGTTGTAAAAAATAGAGCCAATCTTTCTGTCAGTTTTGGACGTCTGACATTACCACATCAGTTAATGAGATTGGTTTTAGTTGAACAAATTTACCGTGCTTTTACAATTCAACAGGGTTCTCCTTACCACAAATAGAAGATTGACTTAGCTCTTGTTTTTTGATAGAATGGTCATGTTAGGTCTCATAGCTCAGCTGGATAGAGCATTCGCCTTCTAAGCGAACGGTCGCAGGTTCGAATCCTGCTGGGATCAATTTTAGATGCGAAGCTGGGATAAATCCCAGCTTTTTTCTTAGAAAAGTGCGTTTCAGGTGCAAAAATGTACAGTTGGGAAGAATTTTTTCTTACATGGTCTTCATTTTGTATAATAGATGTGTAAGTTAACTTACAAGAAAAAATAATACAGGAGATTTCATTATGAAAAATACAGTAAAGTTGGAACAATTTAAAGAAGTAACAGAGGCAGAATTGCAGGAGATTCGAGGTGGAGATAAAAGACTACCTTACTTTTTTAAACATCTTTTTTCAAATAGGACAAAGTAGTAATATTATAGGGTGATAGGATGAGTTTATTAGGATTTGGAATAGTTATTCTTCATATTTTTATTTTAACAATAAGCTATGAATTAATTTGTAAAGTAACTAAAAAAGAAAGATATTTATTTATAGCTTGTATATTTGTATATCAGTCTGTAGCTGAATTTTTCTTTGACTTTATTTCATTAGCTAGGTTAGGGATTGAAAAGTTTATATTTCCTTTTATTCTATATACTTCTATAGTAGTTTTAAAGAAGTATGATAAGCATAAAGGAATGTTTATCAGTTTACTATTGTCTTTATTATATCATAGTACACATACTTTTTTATCAGTAACCCTATCCTCTATAACAGGTGATGCTTTTGTGATAGAACATGAAGTGATGTTTTATTTAGGAGTACTATTACTAACATATTTTATTATTAAAAAAATTATTACTTATTTCCATTTAGAACTTACCTATTTTGATAAAGATTATCTGTACCCTTTTTTAAAAAAAGTAATAGTTGCTTTCTTTGGTTTGCATATTTTATTGTTTATTTCAGATATAGTAAGTACAACTCATCATTTAAATAGCTTCGGAAGTATTTTATCAACCATTGTTTTTATTTGCTTGTTATTGATTTTCTTTGCAATGAATTCTCACAAGGTTCAAATTGAAAAAGAGATTGCCCTAAAGCAGAAGAAATTTGAACAAAAGTATTTACAAACTTATACAGATGAGATTGTAGGTTTGTATAATGAGATTCGAGGTTTTCGTCATGACTATGCAGGGATGCTTGTCAGCATGCAAATGGCGATTGACAGTGGAGATTTACACGAAATTGACAGGATTTACAACGAGGTCTTAGTAAAAGCAAATCAGAAATTGAGGTCAGACAAATATACTTACTTTGATTTAAACAACATAGAAGATTCGGCTTTACGAAGTTTAATTGCTCAATCGATTGTCTATGCACGAAAAAATGATGTAGAGTTTACATTGGAAGTAAAGGATATTATTACTAGACTGTCAATAGATTTACTTGATCTTGTTCGTATCATGAGCATTTTATTAAACAATGCCGTTGAAGGTGCTGCAGATAGTTACTTGAAACAAATGGAAGTTGCAGTCATTAAAATGGATTTTGAAACAGTTATAGTTATCCAGAATTCATGCAAAATCACTATGACTCCTTCAGAGGATCTATTTGCCTTAGGTTTTTCTACCAAGGGAAGAAATAGAGGTTTAGGACTTAATAATGTCAAAGAGATCTTAGATAAGTATGACAACATTATCTTAGAAACTGAGATGGAAGACAACACATTTAGACAAATTATTAGATTTAAGAGGGAATTCGAATGAAAGTATTAATTTTAGAAGATGTTATTGAACATCAAGTGAGACTAGAGAGAATATTAAATGAAATCTCGGAAGAATCGAATATTCCTATTTCATATAAGACAACAGGAAAAGTTCGTGAGTTTAAGGAATATATTGAAAATGATGAAGTAAACCAGCTTTATTTCCTAGATATCGATATTCATGGAATCGAGAAAAAGGGCTTTGAAGTAGCACAATTTATCCGTCATCACAATCCCTATGCTATTATTGTCTTTATTACCAGTCGATCTGAATTTGCTACCTTAACCTACAAATACCAGGTATCAGCCCTAGATTTCGTTGATAAAGACATCAATGATGAATTGTTTAAAAAACGTATCGAGCAGAATATCTTCTATACCAAAAGCATGCTGCTTGAAAACGAAGATGTTGTAGACTATTTTGATTACAACTATAAGGGAAATGATTTAAAAATCCCTTACCACGATATATTGTATATCGAAACCACAGGTGTTTCTCATAAACTGCGAATTATCGGGAAGAATTTTGCAAAAGAATTCTATGGAACTATGACAGATATTCAGGAAAAGGACAAACATACCCAGCGATTTTATTGCTCCCATAAATCTTTCCTTGTCAATGTGGGAAATGTGAGAGAAATTGATCGAAAGAATTTAGAAGTTGTCTTTTATGAAGATCATCGTTGTCCGATTACTCGTTTAAAAGTCCGCAAACTAAAAGATATTCTAGAGAAAAAATCTAAAAAGTGATTGACAATTAGTAAGAAATTGATATAATGGTTATATCTGCTACAGATAGATGGTCCGTTGGTCAAGGGGTTAAGACACCGCCTTTTCACGGCGGTAACACGGGTTCGAATCCCGTACGGACTATTTTATCCGCCATAGCTCAGTTGGTAGTAGCGCATGACTGTTAATCATGATGTCGTAGGTTCGAGTCCTACTGGCGGAGTAAGATAAAAAAAGAACACCATTGGTGTTCTTTTTTAGTTAACATCACCTAACATTTTCATAAGGAAGTCTGTCATTTCTTGCGGACTTTCTTTTTTTCCGTGAGCAATCCAAGTCTGGCAAACACCAAATAGGGCATTTGTTAGATAAATACTGCTGTATTCTAATTCTATTGGAGTGAGTTGTAATTTCATAAAGCGTTTCTGAAGGTCGGTGCTAAGCATAATGTGAAGCTTATTTCTCAAGAAATTTTGGATTTCTTTTGTCCCATTTTCAGATAAGAGTGCAGCCAAGAGTGGCTCAGACTCTAAATATTCAAATACTTCTAAAATAGCATCTCTTTTGTGATGAGCATGTTTTTGGAAAATATACTCAAAGGTATGAAATAGCTTACTTTGGTAGAGTTCAATCATATCATACTTATCCTTGTAGTGAGTGTAAAAGCTGGAACGACTAATTCCGGCTTTTTCTGCTAACTTGACAGTAGAAATTTGATCAAAGGGCTGGTCCATCAATAATTGAACCATGGCATTTTCGATAATTCGTTTTGTTTTTAAACGTTTGTTACTTTCTTTCATAATTTCTCCTCGTATACAAAAATAGACTATGTGTCTAAAAAAATATTTTTTACCTTGTAATTTAGATTTTTTGATGTATAATCTATTATATCAAAATTTTAGACAATATGTGTAAAAAAGGAGGAAATATGTTTAAAGAATGGAAAGCAATATTTAAAAAACCGACCTTTATCATTGTAATGATAGGGATTTCTCTCATTCCAGCTTTATACAACATTATATTTTTATCGTCCATGTGGGATCCATATGGTCAAGTATCGGAGTTACCTGTGGCAGTTGTCAATAAAGATAAGGAAGCTTCTTATAATGGACAGACAATGAGAATAGGTGAAGACATGGTGTCTAATTTAAAAGAAAATAAGGCTTTAGATTTTCACTTTGTTAATGAAGAGGAAGGGGAAAAAGGGCTAGAAGATGGTGACTACTACATGGTAGTGACTTTACCAAGTGACTTATCTGAAAAAGCTACTTCTATCCTAACGAATCATCCTGAACAGATGCAGATTGATTATCAGACGTCAAGTGGGCATAGCTTTATTGCAAGTAAGATGAGTGATTCTGCAATGACACAATTAAAACAAACTGTCTCTACTAATATTACTGAAACATACACTAAGGCTTTATTTCAAAAAATGAATGATTTGAAGTCTGGAATAAATAAGGCAGCTGAGGGAAGTGAACAATTGGCTAATGGAGCCGATCAGTTGGTGACGGGAAGTCAAACATTGACGACAAATCTTAATACTCTAGCTAACTCAAGTGTAACTTTTTCAAATGGAGCAGATCAATTTACAAAAGGTTTATCTAGCTATGTGTCTGCTATAGAGCAATTACATATTGGTTTAGGAACTTTTAATAGTGGTTTACAAAGTTATACAAATGCTGTCTCACAAGTTGACACTGGACTTGGTCAATTAGCTTCAAAAACTCCTGAGTTGGTGACAGGTGTAAATCAGCTAAATACAGGTATAAAGTCCTATACAGGTGGCGTTTCACAACTGGATACAGGTCTCAATCAATTTTCAGTTGGTGTAAATGCTTATACAAGTAGTGTGAAAGAACTTTCTAACGGAACAAGTCAATTATCCAATCAATCAGATACACTAAGAGATGGAATGGAGCAATTAAATACTGGTATTAAAGAAATTTCAAGCCAATTAGAGTCCTCATCTCAACAAAGTGAAGAAATAGCGCAATTGGCAACAAGCTTAGGAGAACTAAATAAAACACTACAAGCTCTTACAATATCAGATAATACTCAACTGAAAAGTACATTATCAGAAGCTTTGCCAAATCTAACAACTCTTGCTCAGGATATTGTGACCAAAAGTCAGACAGAACAAGAGAAAACTCTTGCAAATCTTCAATCAACAGCTACTTATCAATCTCTTACAGAGGAACAAAAGAAAGAACTGACAGAAGCTATTTCTAAAAATTCTAATTCTACTATTGAGTCAGCAAAAACAATTTTAACGACAGTAGGAGGATTAAAAGAAAGTATAGAGAATTCAGAACAACAAGTATCTAATCTATCTGATGTGCAGACGAAGGCAAATCAACTCTTACCTGCAGCATCTAGCTCCTTGACAACCTTGTCAAATGGATTTACAACATTACAAACTTCTGTAAATAATAAGTTAGTTCCTGGAAGTCAGTCAATTGAAAAAGGAGTTGTAAACTACACTAAAGGATTGGATACTATTTCTATAGGTGCTAATCAACTAAGTGAAAAGAATGCAAGTTTAACAACTAGTCTGGATCAATTAGTTTCTGGATCAAGTAAGTTGACAGAAAATACATCAACCTTGACAGCTGGAGTAGATGCGTTAGCTGGAAAAACTCCAGAATTAGTATCAGGTATAGAAAGTTTGTCATCTGGTTCTGCTCAATTGAATAATAAGAGTCCAGAGCTGATAGCAGGTATTACTAAATTACAATTTGGCTCTGGTCAATTAACAGACAAATCAACACAGTTACTTTCTGCAGCATCCCAACTAGGAAGTGGCGCTATGAAGATAGCAGATGGTGCTGGAAAACTAGCAGCTGGTGGAACAACCTTAACCTCTAGTCTTGAGGATTTACAGACAGGAGTTGATTCATTAGGACAAGGATTAGGCAATGCTAATAATCAACTTAAATCAGCTTCGACAGAATCTAAAAATGCAGAAACATTATCTGAACCTCTAGTTCTCTCAAAAACAGACAATGACCAAGTCCCTGTAAATGGGATTGCCATGGCTCCTTATATGATATCAGTTGCTCTTTTTGTTGCTGCTATATCTACCAATATGATTTTTGCTAAGTTGCCTTCTGGACGTCATCCAGAGAGTCGTTGGGCTTGGTTGAAGTCTCGCTCTGAAATAAATGGGATTATAGCTGTCTTAGCAGGTGTTTTAGTTTATGGAGGTGTCCATCTTATTGGATTGACTGCGAACCATGAGATGAGGACCTTGATTCTAATTATAATCACAAGTTTAGCTTTCATGTCTATGGTGACAGCTTTAACAACTTGGAATAGCCGTATAGGGGCATTCTTCTCTCTTATTTTACTTTTATTACAGTTAGCATCAAGTGCAGGGACCTATCCACTTGCTTTGACAAATGATTTCTTTAAAGGTGTCAATCCTTGGTTACCAATGAGTTACTCTGTATCAGGTTTACGACAAACAATCTCTATGACAGGAAATATTCATCATCAAGTGATTTTCCTTATTATAACTCTAGCTTTCTTTACTGCTTTAGGTATGCTAGCTTATCAACCTAAGAAAATGGAAGAAGATTAAAAAGATTGACCAAGGAATTGGTCAATCTTTTTCTGTCTTAGATAAATTTCGTCTGTGATTATAGATCCCAAAAAGAAGAAGGGCAGTTAGTGAGCAGGCTGCTCCAATAACAAAACCATTGGGGATAAAGGAAAGTGTAATGGTGCCTTTTCCTTTTGGAACATCAACTTTCATAAAACCAGTCTGAGCCTGCTTGATTTCAAGTTTTTTCCCATCTTGGTATGCAGACCAACCTTTGTCATAAGGAATAGTGAAGAAAATAGAGGTATCTTGTTTTACTTCATATGTAGCAAAGACTTTATTTTTAGAGGTGGATACTTCTACAGGTTGTTCTTTAATTTTTTGGATTGCTTCAGTAAGAGCCTGAGTATCTAAACGATAGAAGGTCGGTGATTCAAATGATACTTGAGAATTTCCAGGAAAACTAATACTGATATTGAAAGTTTTTTGTTCTTCAGTATAACCTAAATTAAAGAAATTAAATGCATTGTCAGTTGTAAAAGTCTTTTTTTCACCGTTGACAATGATGTCAACCTTCTTTTGTTTATCATTCGTAAAATGAAGATTTGAAAAAGAGAGATAGACTTGACTATTTTGAGGAACCTCAATTTGATAATCAATCTTTGCATCTTCATTCGCAGAACCTGTGATGCTCGTTAAACCATCTGAAGTATCTGTTTTATCATATGCTATTTGGGAGAAGTAATCTAAGTTGAGATTAGCAAGCTGGTTTATAAATAAAGCCTGATTATCTAGAGTGTGATTATTAAAGTTTACATCGGTGTAAATAGATTGAGTGGCAAAGGCAATGGGTAAAGAGAGTTGATTTTTATATAAGGTTAAATGATCCTTTTGATAAATCTCTTGAAAGCCATACTTATCAAGTGAAGTTTCAGAAATATTGTACTGGATTCCAAATAAACTATCTGCTAAAAGACTATTATTTGCATAACGGAGATTGAGGTTGGTTCCAGAGGATTTGAATCCCAGTTTATCCAAACTAGTGCTAGCTGAACGATTTCGTACAGACGAAAATTGAGAGATTCCATTGTAGTTAAATTTCATACTGTCATTTCCCGTCTGAATTTGTAGTTTTTCAGTACGTGTAAATGGATTGTCAATTTGGTTTAGAATGGATTCCATAGCGGTGATATCTCTATTATAGGCATTACGAGAAGCAAAGGCCCATTCTTTAGCTATTCCTTCCATTTGAGATGAAGCATTTAAGCTTATCTCAACTGTTATAAATAAAGACAAAAGAATTGCAAATAGATTTATAGAGATAAATTTTCTAATGACTGCAAGAAGTAAAAGAGCATAAACTAGTAGAAATTCAAGAGTGAGCAGGATATTCAAATCAGTTAAAAAAGAATAGTGTGATTTAAAATAGACAGTAGCCAAAAATCCTGTTAGTACAAGAGAAAGTGAGATAAATAGATTCCATAGCTTCAGTTCTTTCAGACGATTTAAGACTTCTGCTGCAGTATAAATTAACAGAGTGGAAAAAATCCAAGCATAGCGATGCAAAAACATATTTGGGGTATGCATCCCTTGCCAAAATAAATCAAGTGCTTCTATGTAAAAGCTTGTTATTAAAAAAGTAAAGAAAATTGCATAGGCAAGTTTCACGTGAAACCTTATGGATTTTATTGTGAAAAATAGAATGGTCAAAATAAAAGGAAGCAATCCAACAAAAATCATTGGTATAGATCCATACTTAGTTGTATCAAAAGATCCAATGAATTGTTTTGCGAAAATATCCAAATACCAGCTACTATCTGTCTTTAATTTTGTGATGGCAGTCAACTTCTCTCCATGAGTTTGTAAATCAAACAGTGTAGGAAGAGTCATAATCAAACTAGCCATTCCAGCTAAAAAGGAGGTAACAACAAAATCAAGAAAAGATGATTTTCGAGTTTTAAAGTCCCAAGAAATTTGGCAGAGATACCAGAAAATAAGAAACAATGCTGTCATATATCCAAAATAATAGTTTTGAATAAACAAGATTGACAGACTTGTAAAGTATAGTAGGCGCTTCTTTTGTGTTATAAGTAGGTGTAAACCAGTTATAATTAAAGGAATCAAGATAAAAACATCTAGCCAGGTTTTTATCTCTAACTGACTGACAGTGAAGCTCATTAAAGCATAGGAAGTAGATAAGGCAAGTTTTAAAAATTTTGGGATATCTTTAAATAATCTAGTCAAACTAAAGAAGGTTGACAGACCAATCAATCCAAATTTTAAGAGAGTGGTCAGATAAACAGCATCTGGCATATTTGACAGATTAAAAAAGTAAACCAGAGGTGAGAGAAAACTACCCAAGTAATAACTAGATAGAGCATAGAAATTCAGTCCGAGGCCACTTGTAAAGGTGTAAAACAAACTGCCATTTCCATGTAGAATATTTCGTAAAGCTACATCAAAAATAACGTATTGATGGAAACCATCTCCTAATAGTGGAGATGTATCGCTATTCCAGTAGATACCTTGAGATAGGTATACTCCTGTCATAATTACTACAGGAATGATAAAAGAAACAAAATAGGTCCAATATGTTTTAAAAAATGATTTCATGTTACCTCATAGAATGATAGAAAACTCAGTTGGTTAACCCAACTGAGTTTTGAAGTCATATTTAGTCTTTCCAAAGTTCTTTAACTTTTGCTTGTACTTCTGCATTTTCTAGGAATTCATCATAGGTTTCATCGATACGATCAATGACGCCATTTTTAGACAAGACAATGATATGGTTAGCTAGAGTTTGAATAAACTCGTGGTCATGACTGGCAAAGATGATTGATTCTTTAAAGTTTTTCAATCCATCGTTCAAGCTTGAGATAGATTCCAAGTCCAAGTGATTTGTTGGATCATCAAGTACAAGGACATTTGATTTCAAGAGCATGAGTTTTGAAAGCATGACACGTACTTTTTCTCCCCCTGACAAGACGTTTACAGGTTTGTTAACCTCATCTCCAGAAAAGAGCATACGACCAAGGAAACCACGTAGGAAGGTATTGTCATCTTCTTCTTTACTTGCAAATTGACGCAACCAGTCAAGGATTGACTCTCCTCCTGCAAAATCAGCCGAGTTGTCTTTTGGCAAGTAAGAACGGCTAGTAGTAACTCCCCACTTGACGGTTCCCTCATAGTCGATGTCACCCATAATTGCACGAATTAATGCAGTCGTTTGGATGTCATTTTGTCCAATAAGAGCTGTCTTATCACCTGGACGCAAGATGAAACTAATATTGTCTAGGATAGTTTCACCATCAATCTTTACAGTTAGATTTTCTACTGTCAAGAGATCATTACCAATCTCACGTTCCGCTTTAAAGTTGATAAATGGATATTTACGACTAGATGGTACAATTTCTTCTAGTTCAATCTTATCAAGCATTTTCTTACGTGATGTTGCTTGTCTTGATTTAGAAGCATTGGCAGAGAAGCGAGCAACGAATTCTTGCAATTGCTTAATTTTTTCTTCTGCTTTGGCATTACGGTCTGCTAGCAATTTAGCAGCGAGCTCAGAAGATTCCTTCCAGAAGTCATAGTTTCCGACATAGAGTTTGATTTTTCCAAAGTCAAGGTCGGCCATGTGAGTACATACTTTGTTTAAGAAGTGACGGTCGTGGGATACTACGATAACGGTGTTATCAAAGTCAATCAAGAAGTCTTCTAGCCAAGTAATAGATTGGATGTCCAACCCGTTGGTCGGCTCGTCCAAGAGAAGAACATCTGGTTTACCAAAAAGTGCTTTAGCAAGGAGAACCTTCACTTTTTCACCATTGGCCAATTCGCTCATATTTTGATAGTGCAATTCTTCTGGAATGTTTAGGTTTTGAAGTAATTGGGATGCTTCACTTTCTGCTTCCCAACCTCCAAGTTCAGCAAATTCACCTTCAAGTTCAGCTGCACGAACACCATCTTCATCGGAAAAATCTTCCTTCATGTAAATGGCATCTTTTTCTTTCATAATGTTGTAAAGTTTTTCATTTCCCATAATGACAACATCAATAACTCGCTCATCTTCATAGTCAAAATGATTTTGACGGAGAACAGAGAGACGTTCATCTGGACCAAGAGAGATGTGACCAGTTGTTGGCTCGATATCACCAGCTAAGATTTTTAAGAATGTAGACTTCCCAGCACCATTAGCACCAATCAATCCGTATGTATTTCCTTCTGTAAATTTGATATTGACATCATCAAAAAGTTTGCGATCACTAAAACGTAGTGAAACATCAGATACTGTAAGCAATGTTTTTCTCCTATATTATGTAATATATTTATTCTACTAGAAAAGAGAGAAATATTCAAATTTTTATTTGTCAATTTTATGTCAACTAAGTTTACAGTTATATTTACAGCGAATCGGCCGTTTGATTTAAATAATTTTCTGTTATTTTAACAAAAAAATGCTATAATTGAAGAGACCATTTCGAAGGAGAAAAAAATGACGAAACCCATTATTTTAACAGGAGATCGCCCAACAGGAAAACTGCATATTGGACATTATGTTGGGAGTCTTAAAAATAGAGTATTACTGCAGGAAGAAGACAAGTATGAGATGTTTGTTTTTTTGGCAGACCAACAAGCATTGACAGATCACGCTAAAGACCCTCAAACAATTGTAGAATCGATTGGGAATGTTGCCTTAGATTACCTAGCAGTTGGATTAGATCCAAGTAAATCAACCATCTTTATTCAAAGTCAGATTCCAGAGTTAGCTGAACTGTCTATGTACTATATGAATTTGGTGTCACTAGCACGTTTAGAGCGCAATCCTACAGTGAAAACAGAGATCGCTCAGAAAGGGTTTGGAGAAAGTATTCCAACAGGATTTCTGGTTTATCCGATTGCGCAAGCAGCAGATATTACTGCCTTCAAGGCTAATTATGTTCCTGTTGGGACAGATCAGAAACCAATGATTGAGCAAACTCGTGAGATTGTTCGTTCCTTTAATCATGCTTATAATTGTGAGGTCTTGGTGGAGCCGGAAGGTATTTATCCAGAAAATGAGAGAGCAGGGCGTTTGCCAGGTCTAGATGGAAATGCTAAAATGTCTAAATCCCTTAATAATGGTATTTATCTAGCTGATGATGCGGATACGTTGCGTAAAAAAGTCATGAGCATGTATACTGATCCAGACCATATTCGGGTTGAGGATCCAGGTAAGATTGAAGGAAATATGGTTTTCCATTATCTAGATGTGTTTGGTCGTCCAGAAGATGCTCAAGACATTGCAGATATGAAAGAACATTATCAACGTGGTGGTCTTGGTGATGTGAAGACGAAACGTTATCTACTTGAAATATTAGAACGGGAACTTGGTCCTATTCGTGAGCGCCGTATCGAATTTGCTAAGGATATGGGAGAAGTGTACAATATGCTTCAAAAAGGTAGTGAGAAAGCGCGTGAGGTTGCGGGGCAAACTCTATCTGAAGTTAAGGGAGCAATGGGACTAAATTATTTTAAATAATAGATAAAATATGAATCGTAAAACTATCTCTTCCATAGGATCACAGGGATAGTTTTTTTATGATTTCTACCATAAATATAATTGACAAATTTTCATAGAATGGTATGATAGATACAATACAAAAAGAGTCAAGCTCAAAAAGAAAGAAAAGAGGAAACTTGGAATGTCTAATTGGGACACTAAATTTTTGAAAAAAGGTTTTACCTTTGATGATGTATTGCTCATTCCAGCAGAAAGTCATGTGTTGCCTAATGATGCAGATTTAACAACAAAATTGGCAGATAATCTGACTTTAAATATCCCAATTATAACAGCCGCCATGGATACAGTCACAGAAAGTCAAATGGCCATTGCCATTGCTCGTGCGGGTGGTCTTGGAGTAATCCATAAAAATATGTCTATTGCGCAACAGGCAGATGAAGTTCGCAAGGTAAAACGTTCTGAAAATGGTGTTATTATTGATCCATTCTTTTTGACTCCAGAACATACCATTGCTGAGGCAGACGAACTGATGGGACGTTACCGTATCAGTGGTGTTCCAGTTGTGGAGACACTTGAAAATCGTAAATTGGTTGGTATTCTAACAAACCGAGATCTTCGCTTTATTTCAGATTACAATCAGCCAATCTCAAACCATATGACCAGTGAAAATCTTGTTACTGCTCCTGTTGGTACAGACCTTGCAACAGCTGAGAGCATTCTTCAAGAACACCGTATTGAAAAACTTCCTTTGGTTGATGAAGAAGGTCGTCTTTCTGGCTTGATTACTATTAAAGATATTGAAAAAGTTATTGAGTTTCCAAATGCTGCAAAAGATGAGTTTGGTCGTCTTCTAGTTGCTGGAGCGGTGGGTGTCACTTCAGATACATTTGAACGTGCCGAAGCCCTTTTTGAAGCAGGAGCGGATGCCATTGTTATTGATACTGCCCATGGTCACTCTGCTGGTGTTCTACGTAAAATTGCTGAAATTCGTGCTCATTTCCCAGATCGTACTTTGATTGCTGGAAATATTGCCACTGCAGAAGGTGCGCGTGCTCTTTATGATGCAGGTGTAGATGTTGTCAAAGTCGGTATCGGACCAGGTTCTATCTGTACTACTCGTGTGATTGCAGGGGTTGGTGTCCCACAAGTGACAGCAATCTATGATGCAGCAGCAGTTGCGCGTGAATATGGTAAAACAATCATTGCTGATGGTGGAATCAAGTATTCTGGAGATATTGTAAAAGCCCTTGCTGCAGGTGGAAATGCAGTTATGCTTGGATCAATGTTTGCTGGAACAGACGAAGCACCAGGTGAAACTGAAATTTTCCAAGGACGTAAGTTCAAGACTTACCGTGGTATGGGATCAATCGCTGCAATGAAGAAAGGTTCAAG
Organism: uncultured Streptococcus sp.; assembly: GCA_963533485.1. Lineage (GTDB taxonomy): Bacteria > Bacillota > Bacilli > Lactobacillales > Streptococcaceae > Streptococcus. The sequence continues at coordinate 40,369 of CAUSPE010000006.1, read as the reverse complement.
TGACCGTTACTTCCAAGGTTCTGTCAATGAAGCAAACAAACTTGTTCCAGAAGGAATTGAAGGTCGTGTTGCCTATAAAGGCGCAGCAGCTGATATTGTCTTCCAAATGATTGGTGGTATTCGCTCTGGTATGGGTTACTGTGGTGCAGCTAACCTTAAAGAATTGCATGACAATGCTCAATTTATCGAAATGTCTGGGGCTGGCCTAAAAGAAAGCCATCCACACGATGTGCAAATCACTAATGAAGCGCCAAACTACTCTATGTAAGTAGTAAAAAAGAACTCCTGAATTTCAGGAGTTCTTTTTGTTTACAAAGTTGTCAATTTTGATTTACAGAAATTTTACCGTTTTGAATATTGAAAATACTAAGGTTTTCTGGTAAATTTTGCAAGTGGTCTAAACTTGTTGTTGTGATAAAGGTTTGGATAGATTGAGAAATGGTTTCTAGTAATTTTAGTTGCCGTGTATTGTCGAGTTCGCTCATAACATCATCAAGCAGTAGTATCGGAGACTCATTGGTAATACTTTCCATTAGCTCAATTTCCGCCAGTTTTATAGAAAGAACAAGGCTACGATGTTGACCTTGGCTTCCAAAACTAGCATCCATACCATTGATATAAAAAGAAATATCATCTCGATGAGGGCCAACTCCAGTATTCTTTTTAAATAAATCTCTGGATCTGCTTTTATCCAAAGCAATTTTAAAGGAACTTGTTAGCTGTTCTTCATTAGTGAAGTTGACAGATGATTGATAAGATATTGACAGTTCTTCTAATTTATTTGAAATTTCTAAGTGTTTTTTTTGGCCAAATTTCTCTAAGTCTTTAATGAATTTTATCCGATGCTTTATAACGCGACAACCATAATCTATTAATTGATCATCTAAGACTGACAGAAATGTTTCGTCAATCTTCTGGCTAGATTTTAGGTAAGTATTTCTTTGCTTGAGTATATGGCTGTAGTTTGACAAGTCTGACAAGTAGATTGGTTTAATTTGTCCTAGTTCGATGTCTATAAACTTTCGACGGACAGAAGGTGCTCCCTTAATTAGCTGGAGATCTTCAGGTGCGAAGAGGACAACATTCATATGTCCGATGTAGTCTGAGAGGCGAGCTTGTTTTAAGTGATTGACCTTAGTCACACGCCCTTTTGGCGTTAAATCAATTTCTAGAGGGATAGAGCTTGTTTTCTTCTGTAGCAAGCCAGTAAGATGGAGTTGCTCGTTATCAAAATGAATGAGATTTTTATCTGTACGAGTCCGATGACTACGTGTCAAGGCTAAGAAATAGATTGCTTCTAGAATATTGGTTTTTCCTTGTGCATTTTGACCTAGAAAGACATTTAATTTTGGATTGAAATCAATTTTTGCCTCTTTGTAGTTTCGAAAGGTTTTAATTGTTAAATGTTGGAGCCACATGGTTATCTTCCTGGAAAACGTGGAACTTGTTTGGTTTTAGGCGATGAAGAAGTTTTTTGTTTTTCTTTCTTGACACCTTTATTCATCTCTTTGACAAGTTTAGCAATTCGCTCTTTCTCAATCTTATCTACTTGATACTCTTCTTGCTCTTTTAAACTTGGTTGTGTCAAGGTGATGTCAACCTTTAAATCAGGAATGTCAATCGTATCTCCAATACGGATTTTTTTCCCACGTCTACTTTCTAACTCACCATTAAAGTAAACTTGATGCTCTATTAAAAAGGATTTGATAGCACCACCGCTGTGTATAATCCCAAGCTCTTTTAGGAGGGCTTGGAGCGTAATAAATTCTTCAAATAATTTGTATTCCATAATTCACCTCAATCTTTGGTATTATACCATATTTTCCTTGAAATAGCTGGAGGAAAGTTAGTTGAAATGAAAACGGTTTTACTCTTTAAAGCTATAAAGAGAACAAGAAAAATTTTGATTTTCGTGGTATAATAGAACTCTATATGTAAGGAGGTAAGGTATGGAATTAGTGCCTGGAATTTCAGCACATTTTGTTCAATCCAAAAAGTTTAAAACAAATAAAATCACTATTCGTTTTACTGCTCCCTTATCTCTTGAGACAATAGCAGGACGCATGTTAAGTGCAAGTATGTTGGAGACGGCAAATCAAGCTTATCCCACATCACAAGCATTTCGCAGATACTTGGCAAGTTTATATGGAACAGATATTTCCACAAGTGCTTATCGTAGGGGACAGGCACATATTCTTGACCTAACGTTTACCTATGTGAGGGATGATTTTCTAAGTAAAAAGAATGTCTTGACTTCTCGAATTTTGGAATTAGTGAAACAGACTTTATTTGCTCCCTTAGTTCAAGATGGTGCTTTTGAGCCAGCCCTATTTGAAATTGAAAGAAAACAGTTATTGGCTAGTTTAGCTACTGATATGGATGATTCGTTTTATTTTGCTCATAAGGAGTTGGATAGCTTGTTCTTCCATGATGAGCGTCTTCAATTGAGATACAGTGATTTACGAAATAGTATTTCAAATGAGTCTCCGGAAAGTAGCTACACGTGCTTTCAAAATGCTCTGAAGAATGATCGTATTGATTTCTTTTTCTTAGGTGATTTTAATGAAGTAGAAATTACAGAATCGTTGAAGTCATTACCCTTTACAGTTAGAGAGAACGGCGTCACTATCCAGTACTATCAATCTTATTCGAATGTTCTACGAGAAGGAATGGTTCAGAGGAATGTTGGGCAATCTATTTTAGAATTAGGCTATCATTCTCCTGTAAAATATGGTGATGATGAGCATTTGCCCATGCTTGTGATGAATGGTTTGTTGGGTGAATTTGCACATTCGAAACTTTTTACAAACGTTCGTGAAAATGCTGGAATAGCCTATACAGTCTCGAGTCAATTGGATTTGTTTAGTGGTCTGTTAAGGATGTATGCGGGTATTGATAGAGAAAATCGAAATCAGGCTAGAAAATTGATGAATCATCAATTGCTAGATCTGAAAAAGGGTAACTTTACAGATTTTGAACTTGAACAAACCAAGGAGATGATTCGACGATCTTTGTTGATGGCTCAAGATAATCAACAGACCTTAGTTGAAAGAGTCTATTTGAATGCTCTATTTGGAAAATCAAGCTTTGACATTGATCGATTGGTGGCAAAATTAGAGAATGTTGGTAAAGAAGCTGTCTGTAAAGCTGCCAACAATTTGAAGTTACAAGCGATTTACTTTATGGAAGGAGTAGAATGACAAAGGTTACTTTTGAAGAAAAATACTATCCTGCTGTAAAGGAAACAGTCTACAAAGCACAATTGTCAAATGGATTGACAGTTTCTTTACTTCCTAAACAAGATTTCAATGAGGTTTATGGGATTGTAACAGTTCAATTTGGTTCTGTAGATGCAACTTATACAAGCTTGGGAAAAGGTTTACGTCATCATCCAGCAGGAATTGCACATTTTCTTGAACATAAATTGTTTGAAAGAGAAAATTCTGAGGATATAATGGCTACGTTTACTCGATTAGGTGCGGACAGTAATGCCTTTACAAGCTTTACTAAGACCAGCTATCTTTTTTCAACAATTGACCATCTATTAGAGAATTTAGATTTGCTAGATGAGTTAGTCGGAGATGTTCATTTTACAGAAGAGTCTGTTTTGAGGGAACAGGCTATTATCCAGCAAGAACGAGAAATGTATCAAGACGATCCAGACTCACGCTTGTTTTTTGCAACATTAGCCAACCTTTATCCTGATACTCCTTTAGCGACAGATATAGTTGGAAGTGAAAAATCAATTTCTGAGATTCAAGTTTCGAATTTAAAAGAGAATTTTACAGAGTTTTACAAACCTGTCAACATGTCACTGTTTTTAGTTGGAAATATTGATTTGGAAGTTGTTGAGGAATACTTTTCGAAAAAGGAAAAGAAGACTTTAGAACAGTTTATAGTTACAAAAGAGAAACTACCCTTGCAGCCTGTGAAGCAAACAGATAGTCTTCGGATGGAAGTTTCTTCACCCAAACTTGCTGTTGCGATTAGAGGTAATGGGCAAATAACAGAAGCTGAGTCTTATCGTTACAATATTTTATTGAAATTACTATTTACGATGATGTTTGGTTGGACTTCTGATCGTTTTCAAAGGTTATATGAGTCTGGGAAGTTAGACGCGTCATTGTCACTTGAGGTTGAAGTCAACAGTCGCTTTCATTTTGTGATATTGACTATGGACACGAAAGAGCCTGTGTCTCTGTCGCATCAATTTCGTAAAGCGATTCGTCAGTTTAGTAGTGATGCGGATATTACCGAGGAACATTTAGATCTTGTTAAGAGTGAGATGTTTGGGGAGTTTTTCAGTAGCATGAACTCCTTGGAATTTATTGCAACTCAATACGATCCGATGGATTGCGGAGAAACAATTTTTGATTTTCCGAAAATTTTACAGGAAATTACTTTGGAGGATGTTCTAGAAGCTGGACATCGTTTGATTGATAATGGTGATCTAGTTGATTTTACAATCTTTCCAGCTTAAAAGATGACTAATACTAGAAAGAAGGAATGGTACGTATGAGAAAAAAAACAATTGGCGAGGTTCTACGTTTAGCTAGAATTAATCAGGGATTGAGTTTAGAAGAATTGCAGGAAAAAACTGAAATTCAGTTGCATTTTCTAGAAGCCATGGAGGCAGATGATTTCGATTTACTTCCTAGTACCTTCTACGCTCGTTCTTTTTTAAGAAAATATGCCTGGGCAGTAGAGTTAGATGAAAGAATTGTATTAGATGCCTATGATTCAGGTAGTATGATCACTTATGAAGAGGTAGATGTCGATGAAGAAGACTTGTCTGGTCGCAGACGATCAAATAAGAAAAAAACGTCTTATCTCCCCTTGTTTTATTTCGTTCTATTTGCTTTGTCGATTTTAATTTTTGTCACTTACTATGTTTGGAACTACATCCAAACTCAGCCAAGTCCTTCTTCAGCTAATTATAGTGTTGTGAGCTCAACCAGTTCAACAACCTCTTCTAGCTCATCTTCTAGTAGTCAGACGTCTAGCTCGTCTTCTACTACGGAATCAACTATTATAGTGTCAGGTGAAGGAAACCGCATTGAAGCTCGGTATAAAACGAGTAAGGAAACCGCTACTGTTCAATTGGCAGTTTCAGATGAAGCTAGTTGGGTTAGTGTTTCAGGAAGTGAGCTGGAGGGTGGTGTGACACTATCCGCAGACAATAAGAATGCAAAAACAACAGTTTCAACTAAGAATCCCGTTACCATTACTTTAGGTGTAGTGAAGGGAGTTACTGTAACTGTGGACAATCAAACGATTGATACTTCGAAGCTGACAACTCAGACTGGAACTGTAACACTTACATTTACTACAGATTAAGGAAAAATCAATGAAAAAAGAACAAATTCCTAATGTATTAACTATTGGTAGAATTCTCTTTATACCTCTCTTTATTCTTATTTTGACTTTGGGCCATTCACAAGGAAGTCATTTGCTAGCAGCGATCATCTTTGCAGTTGCTAGTATAACGGATTATCTTGATGGCTATCTTGCTCGTAAATGGAATGTAGTCAGCAACTTTGGAAAGTTTGCTGATCCGATGGCTGATAAGCTGTTGGTTATGTCAGCTTTTATCATGTTGATTGAGTTAGGCATGGCTCCAGCTTGGGTTGTTGCTATTATCATTTGTCGTGAACTTGCGGTGACAGGCTTGCGTTTGTTGCTTGTTGAGACGGGAGGGACAGTTCTAGCAGCAGCGATGCCAGGGAAAATCAAGACCTTTAGTCAGATGTTTGCCATTATCTTTTTGCTCTTACATTGGAATTTAATTGGTCAGCTGTTGCTTTATATCGCTTTGTTTTTCACTATCTACTCTGGTTATGATTATTTCAAGGGTAGCGCTCATGTATTCAAAGGGACATTTGGTTCGAAATGAAATCGATTATTGAAGTAAAAGATCTGTCTTTTCGTTACAAGGAAGACCAGGATCATTATGACGTTAATAATGTCTCGTTTCACGTGAAACGGGGAGAATGGCTTTCGATTGTAGGTCATAATGGGAGTGGAAAATCGACAACTATCCGTTTGATTGATGGCTTGCTTGAAGCAGAGTCTGGGGAAATCTGGATAGATGGCCAATTGCTGTCCTCTGAGAACGTTTGGGACTTACGCCGTCAAATTGGTATGGTTTTTCAAAATCCAGATAACCAATTTGTGGGGGCAACTGTTGAAGATGATGTCGCCTTTGGTTTAGAAAACCAGGGACTTCCTCGTGAAGAAATGAAGAAGAGAGTGGCTGAATCTTTGGAGTTGGTAGGTATGCTGGACTTTAAGAAGAGAGAACCAGCTCGTTTATCTGGTGGACAAAAACAGCGGGTGGCTATTGCAGGAGTTGTTGCCCTGAGACCAGCTATTTTGATTCTGGACGAGGCTACAAGTATGTTGGATCCCGAGGGACGCAGAGAACTGATTCAGACAGTTCAAGAGATTCGAAAAGACTATCAGATGACAGTCGTCTCCATTACGCATGACTTGGAAGAAGTTGCGATGAGTGACCGTGTCTTGGTCATGAAAAAAGGCCAAGTGGAGTCAACCAGCAGCCCAAGAGAACTTTTTTCTCGGGATGATCTTGACCAGATAGGGTTGGATGAGCCTTTTACTAATCAATTGAGAGAATCTTTGAGAGAGACTGGTTATCAGTTGCCGGATGGCTATTTGACAGAAGGAGAGCTAGAGGACAAGCTATGGGAATTACTCTAGAAAATGTGAGCTTTACCTATCAAGAGGGGACTCCCCTATCTTCATCAGCCTTGACTGATGTTTCTTTGACGATTGAGGATGGTTCCTATACAGCTTTAGTAGGGCACACAGGTAGTGGGAAATCAACGATTTTACAGCTCTTAAATGGCCTATTGGTACCAAGTAAGGGTTCTGTTCGAGTTTTTGATACTGTCATTACCCCTACATCAACCAATAAAGAAATTCGTCAGATTCGAAAGCAGGTTGGTCTAGTGTTTCAATTTGCTGAAAATCAGATTTTCGAAGAGACTGTTTTGAAAGATGTTGCATTTGGACCGCAAAATTTTGGAGTTTCTGAGGAAGAGGCCAAGAAAATTGCGCGTGAAAAGTTAGCCTTGGTAGGCATCGATGAGTCACTCTTTGAGCGCAGTCCTTTTGAACTTTCGGGTGGTCAGATGAGACGTGTGGCTATAGCAGGTATGCTAGCCATGGAGCCAACTGTCTTGGTTTTGGATGAGCCTACAGCAGGGCTAGATCCTTTGGGCAGAAAAGAATTGATGACCTTGTTTAAAGAACTCCACCTTTCTGGAATGACAATCGTTCTGGTAACGCATTTGATGGATGACGTAGCTGCATATGCTGATCAGGTCTATGTTATGGAAAAGGGACGTTTGGTCAAAAGTGGCAAACCGAGCGAAGTTTTCCAAGATGTAGCCTCTATGGAAAAGGTGCAGTTAGGTGTGCCTAAAATCACAGCATTTTGTAAACGTTTGGCAGATAGGGGTGTAGATTTTAAAAAACTGCCAATCAAGATAGAGGAGTTTAAGGAGTCGCTAAATGGATAGTATGATTTTAGGGCGTTATATACCAGGGGATTCCATTATTCATCGCTTGGATCCGCGTAGTAAATTGCTTGCCATGATTCTGCTGATTTTGATTGTATTTTGGGCCAATAATCCCCTCACCAATCTCATTTTGTTTGTAGCGACAGGTATATTTATCGCATTATCGGGCGTTTCTCTCTCATTTTTCGTTCAGGGATTAAAATCCATGTTCTTCTTGATCGCCTTTACGACTCTTTTTCAGCTCTTTTTCATTTCAAGTGGAAATGTCCTATTTGAGTTTTCTTTTATAAGAATAACGGATTATGCTTTGCAACAAGCAGGAATCATTTTCTGTCGTTTTGTGTTGATTATTTTCTTTTCAACCTTGCTAACATTAACGACCATGCCTTTGAGTCTGGCAGCTGCAGTTGAAGCTCTTTTAGCACCGCTGAAACGCGTGAAAGTTCCCGTTCATGAAATTGGCCTCATGTTATCAATGAGTTTGCGTTTTGTTCCAACATTGATGGATGACACGACGAGAATTATGAATGCTCAAAAAGCTCGTGGAGTTGACTTTGGCGAAGGCAGCATCGTTCAAAAAGTAAAGGCTATGATTCCAATTTTAATTCCTCTTTTTGCGACGAGCTTAAAGCGTGCAGATTCATTGGCAATAGCCATGGAAGCGCGTGGTTATCAGGGAGGAAAGGGTAGAAGTCAGTATAGACAGTTGAAATGGAGTCAAAAGGATACACTGGCAATTCTTGTGATTTTGGTACTGGGATGTTTCTTATTTTTCTTAAAATCTTAGCAGGTTTGTAGGATTGATAAGAAGCTCACAGTAGCAGGTTTTTAGTATAAAGGTAGGAATATGAACCGTTTTAAAAAATCAAAATATCTAATCATCGTTTTTGTCACAGTTCTGGCAGTTTCTGTTCTATTAGTGACAACCTATTCAAGCGCTATTGTGACGAAACTAGGAGATGGGATTTCCTTAGTAGATAGAATTGTTCAAAAACCCTTTCAGTGGTTTGATACTTTCAAATCAGATTTGGGACATTTGACGCAGACTTACAATGAAAATGAAAGTCTAAAAAAACAGCTTTATCAACTAGAGGTGGAGTCTAATCAATCAGAAAGTTTAAAAAATGAAAATGAACAATTACGTCAGTTGCTGGATATGAAGTCAAAATTGCAGGCTACAAAAACCATTGCAGCAGATGTGATTATGCGAGCTCCAGTATCTTGGAAACAAGAGTTAACAATTGATGCGGGAAGTTCAAAAGGAGCTTCTGAAAATATGTTGGCCATTGCAAACGGGGGTTTGATTGGTAGTGTTTCAAAGGTGGAGGATCATTCAACAACGGTCAATCTATTGACAAACACCGAAAATTCAGACAAAATTTCTGTTAAAATCCTGCATGGTTCTACTGAAATTTACGGGATTATCGTTGGTTATGATAAGGAATCTGAACTGCTTAAAATTAGCCAATTAAACAGCAACAGCGACATTAGCGCGGGAGACAAGGTGACTACAGGGGGGCTCGGAAACTTTAATGTTAAGGATATCCCTGTTGGAGAGGTTGTTGCTACAACACACAGCAGTGATTATCTAACAAAGGAAGTAACAGTCAAGTTAAGTGCTGACACCAAAAATCTTCATGTGGTAGAGTTAGTGGGGAATTAGCAATGAGACTGTTAAAACAAATTGGTATTTTCTTTTTACTCCCTTTTGTCGTACTAATTGATGCACATATTGGACAATTAGCGGGATCCTTCTTCCCTCACTTTCATTTAGCAAGTCATTTTCTGTTTTTATTTCTCTTGTTTGAGACAATTGAGGTTTCAGAATACCTCTATCTAGCTTATTGCTGTATAGTAGGTTTGGTGTACGATATCAATTTTTTCCACTTGATAGGAATTGCGACACTTCTATTTATCTTGATAGGTGCTTCGCTCCATAAGTTTAATAGTGTAATTTTGCTGAACCGTTGGACAAGAATGTTAACAATAGTTGTGATGAGTTTCTTATTTGATATGGGGAGCTATCTCCTTGCTCTTGCTATGGGATTGACAGTAGAATCGATGCCGGTTTTCATCGTCTATAGCCTTGTCCCATCAATGATTTTAAACTTTTTATGGATGCTTATTTTCCAATATATTTTTGAAAAATGTTATCTATAAGAAAGAAATAAAAATGTAACAAAGGCGTAATATTTATTATGTCTTTTTTTGGTATACTAGTAATGTCTTAAATAGAAGGAGTATCTACACAATATGAAGAAAAAAATCTTAGCGTCACTTTTATTAAGTACAGTATTAGTGTCTCAAGTGGCAGTATTGACAACTGTCCATGCTGAAACAACTGATGAAAAGATTGCTGCTCAAGATAGTAAGATTAGTAATTTGACAGCTCAACAAAAAGAAGCTCAAAAACAAGTAGATGAAATCCAAACGCAAGTTACAGCTATCCAAACTCAACAAACGAACTTGGAAGCTGAGAATGAAACTCTACAAGCTGAATCTAAAAAACTTGAAGGAGAAATTACAGAGCTCTCTAAGAACATTGTTGCTCGTAATGAATCTTTGGAAAAACAAGCACGTAGCGCACAAACAAACGGTGCTGCAACTAGCTATATCAATACAATTGTAAACTCAAAATCAATTACGGAAGCTATTTCACGTGTTGCAGCAATGAGCGAGATTGTATCAGCTAACAACAAAATGTTGGAACAACAGAAAGCTGATAAGAAATCTATCGCTGAAAAACAGGTTGCAAATAATGAAGCAATCAACACTGTCATTGCGAACCAACAAACGCTTGCTGACGATGCACAAGCATTGACAACAAAACAAGCAGAGTTGAAAGTTGCTGAGTTAAACCTTGCTGCAGAGAAAGCTACTGCAGAAAGTGATAAAGCTACTTTATTGGAACAAAAAGCAGCAGCAGAGGCAGAAGCAAAAGCAGCAGCTGAAGCAGAAGCAGCTTATAAAGCACGTCAAACAAGTCAACAACAATCAGTTGTTGCTTCTGGAAATACAACACTTTCAGATCAAGTGCAAGCGACTTCAAGCTCTTCATCAGATGATGATTCAAGCTACACTCCAGCACCTGCACCAACTCCAACAAGACAGCGTCCAACATACAGTACAAATGCTTCAAGTTATCCAACTGGTGAATGTACTTGGGGAGCTAAGACATTAGCACCTTGGGCTGGAGATTACTGGGGTAACGGAGCACAGTGGGCTACAAGTGCAGCAGCTGCAGGATTCCGTACTGGATCAACTCCACAAGTTGGTGCGATTGCATGTTGGAATGACGGTGGATATGGACACGTAGCGGTTGTTACAGCAGTTTCATCATCAACTAGCATTCAAGTATCAGAATCAAACTATGGTGGAGATCGTACAATCGGTAACAAGCGTGGATGGTTCAACCCAACTACAACTTCTGAAGGTTATGTTACTTACATCTATCCAAACTAATGAATGAAATAAAGAGGCTCGATTTGAGCCTCTTTTATTATTTTTTATCGAAAGCAAGGCCGAAATCTATTAAAACCACTTGAAAATATCGTTAAAATATGGTAAAATGAAACTTGTCGTGTAAACGATAATACTCATTCTTGATGAATTGTGAAACTGTTGCCCTTGGGTCGTTTTGCAAGTTGAAGTCGAGGAGAGGAAAAAAACAAAAAGGAGAAATACTCATGGCAGTAATTTCAATGAAACAACTTCTTGAGGCTGGTGTTCACTTTGGTCACCAAACTCGTCGCTGGAACCCTAAGATGGCTAAGTACATCTTCACTGAGCGTAACGGAATCCACGTTATCGACTTGCAACAAACTGTAAAATACGCTGACCAAGCATACGACTTTATGCGTGATGCAGCAGCTAACGATGCAGTTGTATTGTTCGTTGGTACTAAGAAACAAGCTGCTGACGCTGTTAAAGAAGAAGCAGAACGTTCAGGTCAATACTACATCAACCACCGTTGGTTGGGTGGAACTCTTACTAACTGGGGAACTATCCAAAAACGTATTGCTCGTTTGAAAGAAATCAAACGTATGGAAGAAGAAGGAATCTTCGACGTTCTTCCTAAGAAAGAAGTTGCACTTCTTAACAAACAACGTGCACGTCTTGAAAAATTCTTGGGTGGTATCGAAGATATGCCTCGTATCCCAGATGTAATGTACGTAGTTGACCCACATAAAGAGCAAATCGCTGTTAAAGAAGCTAAGAAATTGGGAATCCCAGTTGTAGCGATGGTTGACACAAACACTGATCCAGACGATATCGATGTAATCATCCCAGCTAACGATGACGCTATCCGCGCTGTTAAATTGATCACAGCTAAATTGGCTGACGCTATCATCGAAGGACGTCAAGGTGAAGATGCAGCAGCAGTTGAGGCTGAATTTGCAGCTTCAGAAGCTCAAGCTGACTCAATCGAAGAAATCGTTGAAGTTGTAGAAGGCGACAACGCTTAATTCATATAAATAGTAATTACCTAGGAGGGCGGGGCCTAGCCCAGCTCTCCTATTTTTAAAAAATATAGGAGAATCAAAATGGCAGAAATTACAGCTAAACTTGTAAAAGAGTTGCGTGAAAAATCTGGTGCCGGTGTTATGGACGCTAAAAAAGCGCTTGTAGAAACAGACGGTGACATCGAAAAAGCGATTGAATTGCTTCGTGAAAAAGGTATGGCGAAGGCAGCTAAGAAAGCTGACCGTGTTGCTGCAGAAGGTTTGACTGGTGTATTTGTTAACGGTAACGTTGCAGCAGTAGTTGAAGTAAATGCTGAAACTGACTTCGTTGCGAAAAATGCTCAATTTGTTGACTTGGTAAATGCTACTGCGAAAGTAATCGCTGAAGGTAAACCAGCTAACAACGAAGAAGCTCTTGCTTTGACAATGCCTTCAGGTGAAACTCTTGAAGCAGCATATGTATCTGCAACAGCTACAATCGGTGAAAAAATCTCATTCCGTCGTTTTGCTTTGCTTGAAAAAACAGATGCACAACACTTCGGAGCATACCAACACAATGGTGGCCGTATCGGTGTTATCTCTGTTATTGAAGGTGGAGACGAAGCTCTTGCTAAACAAATCTCAATGCACATTGCTGCGATGAAACCAACAGTTCTTTCTTACAAAGAATTGGATGAGCAATTCGTTAAAGATGAGTTGGCACAATTGAACCACGTAATCGACCAAGATAACGAAAGCCGTGCAATGGTTGGTAAACCAGCTCTTCCACACTTGAAGTATGGATCAAAAGCACAATTGACTGATGAAGTGATTGCTCAAGCTGAAGCTGATATCAAAGCTGAGTTGGCTGCAGAAGGCAAACCAGAAAAAATCTGGGACAAAATCATCCCAGGTAAAATGGACCGCTTCATGCTTGACAACACTAAAGTTGACCAAGCATACACACTTCTTGCACAAGTATACATCATGGATGACAGCAAGACAGTTGAAGCTTACCTTGAATCAGTAAATGCTTCAGTAGTTGAGTTCGCTCGCTTTGAAGTTGGTGAAGGTATTGAGAAAGCTGCAAACGACTTTGAAGCAGAAGTTGCAGCTACAATGGCAGCAGCCTTGAATAACTAATAGAAAAGGAAGCAAATTGCTTCCTTTTTCTTTTTGTCTAGAGAGTAGATTCTGTATGAGTAAACAAAAAGCCCTTTAATAAGGGCTAAGTGCATTTAGGAGGCTACACTTCAAATTCATAGAGTGCTGTAGACAAATAACGTTCGCCGTTATCTGGTGCTAAAGCAAGGACTTTCTTACCTGTACCTAATTTCTTGGCAACCTCAATTGCCCCGTAAATTGCTGCAGCTGAAGAAATCCCAACAAGGAAGCCTTCTTTTCCACCAATTTCACGGCCAAGAGCTAGAGCATCATCTGACGTTACACGGACAATACCATCATAGGCCTTTGTATCAAGTGTTTCAGGAATAAATCCAGCTGAGATACCTTGAATTTTGTGAGGTCCTGGTTTTTCACCAGACAAGATAGCTGACTCGTCTGCCTCAACTGCATAAACTTCAATGTTTGAATTTGCTGCTTTAAGAGCGTGAGAAACACCTGAGATCGTTCCACCGGTGCCAACACCACCTACAAAAGCATCTAGTCCATCAGAACCGAAAGCAGCCAGTATTTCAGCTCCTGTTGTTCTTTCGTGTACTTCTGGATTAGCTGGATTATTAAATTGGAGTGGAAGGAAGCCGTCACGTTCAGCAGCGATTTCCTGAGCTTTAGCAATAGCCCCTTTCATTCCTTCGCTACCAGGAGTAAGGACGAGTTCAGCACCATAGGCTTGGATAATCTTACGTCGTTCCACACTCATCGTTTCAGGCATGACGATAACAACTTTATATCCTTTAGCGGCACCAACCCATGAAAGACCGATACCAGTGTTTCCACTCGTTGCTTCAACAATGGTAGCACCCGGTTTTAGAATACCATCTTGTTCCGCTTTTTCAATCATGCTAAGGGCAATACGGTCTTTTACTGACGAACCAGGGTTAAAAGCTTCTAGTTTAACATAGACATCTGCAGCACCCTCTGGAACAATGTTGTTAAGTTTAACAATCGGTGTTTGTCCAATAAGTTCAGTGATATTGTTATAAATAGCCATAGATATACCTCTTTGTATAAGATGATACTAGTATAACGCGCTTAAGGCTATTTGTAAAATATAGAAATCCTATCAAAGTGATAGGATTTTTTTATATCAAAGGTCTAAGCCATTAATTTTTAATCGATTGTGATAAGCCAATTCTAATAGATAGGTGTAAAGAGGGAGGATGTCCGTTTTTTTAGGGAATTCAAATTTATGGAAACTCAGATGCTCATTATGTGCTTTTAGAAAGATATTTTCTAAATAAGTGATCGTAATCTCACTATCATCTATACCTGATCCAGCAGTTTCCATTTCAACGTTTACAATGTTCATCAAAAAGAGTGACTTAACAGACGTCTTGCGACCAGTAGCACCTTGCTTATCTGTAAAGATGATACGGATATTTGTAAAGATGATTGAATCTCGAATAAGTTTATACCCGCTTTGAATTTCTTCATTCTCTAGTAGATATTGTCCATATTCTTTAATAAGAGTCTCTTTGTTTTCCTCGCTGAAGTTACCAGCAAGTCCTTGAATAAATTTTCCAAACGCCATGTATTTCTCCTTTGTTTACACTAAGTTTACAGGAACTTCAACTTCTCGTAAGCCTTGATCAGTTAAAGTGACCTTTCCATTAAAGAACTCAACAAGAGCAGCTTTGATATTTTCTTTCTCTTCCTTATCAACATAGATCATTGTATCAACTTGATCTGTAAAGTTTGTATCCAACTCCATGAGATGATGCTCTCTAAGGAAATTGCTATATTCTTGATACTGAGCGTAAGACATCTGAATGGCTATGCCAGCCTGTTCTTTGATTTCAATAATGCCAATTTCTTTGACAGCCAAGGCCACACTACCTGCATAGGCACGGATCAAACCGCCAGCACCTAGTTTGATGCCACCAAAGTAGCGTGTCACTACCACACAGAGATTGGTTAGATTATGATTTTCTAAGACACCCAGCATAGGGACTCCAGCAGTACCACTAGGCTCCCCATCATCACTCGTACGCTTGATTTCACTGCGTTCCCCTAGAATAAAAGCAGAGCAGTTATGGGTGGCTTTATAGTGTTCTTTTTTGATGGTAGTGATGAAGTCACGAGCCTCTTCTTCGCTATAAACACGCTTGGCATGACAGATAAAGCGGGATTTTTTTATTTCTTCTTGGACCTGCCCATCCTCTTTAATCGTTCTAAATTCCATGATTCAATTGTACTAAAAAAAACTCTAAAGCGCTAGATTTTTACGAATATTAAAGTATGAAAGTAAATCCAAATTACCTCGGTCGCTTGTTTACTGAGAAAGAATTAACTGAAGAAGAACGACAGGAAGCAGTGAAACTGCCAGCAATGAGAAAAGAGAAGGGGAAACTGTTTTGTCAACGTTGTAATAGTTTGATTCTAGAAGAATGGTATTTGCCTATTGGCGCCTACTATTGCAGGGAGTGCTTGCTGATGAAGCGAGTCAGGAGTGATCAAGCTTTATACTATTTTCCGCAGGAGAATTTTCCTAAGCAAGATGTTCTCAAATGGCGTGGTCAGTTAACCCCTTTTCAGGAAAAGGTATCAGAGGGGTCGATTCGAGCAGTAGAAAAGAAAGAACCGACTTTAGTTCATGCTGTGACAGGAGCTGGAAAGACAGAGATGATTTATCAAGTTGTGGCCAAAGTGATTGATGATGGTGGTGCAGTTTGTTTGGCCAGTCCTCGAATTGATGTATGTTTAGAACTGTATAAGCGACTGCAGAATGACTTTGCTTGCGATATAGCGCTACTCCATGGCGAATCAGAGCCCTATTTTCGAACTCCCTTAGTAATTGCAACAACTCATCAGTTATTAAAATTTTATCATGCATTTGATTTGTTGATAGTGGATGAGGTAGATGCCTTTCCTTATGTTGACAACACTATGCTTTACTATGCTGTAAAGAATAGTGTAAAGGAGGATGGATTGAGGATATTCCTTACAGCAACTTCTACAGATGAGTTAGATAGGAAGGTTCGCACAGGAGAATTAAAACGATTAAGCTTGCCGAGACGGTTTCATGGAAATCCTTTGATTATTCCTAAACCAGTCTGGTTATCGGATTTTAATCGCTGTTTAGAGAAAAGCCTGTTATCAACCAAGTTAAAGACTTATATTGAGAAACAGAGAAGAACAGGTTATCCATTGCTAATTTTTACATCAGAGATTAAGAAAGGCGAAAAACTAAAAGAAACACTACAGGTGTATTTCCCAGATGAGAAAATTGGTTTTGTATCTTCTGTCACAGAAAATCGATTAGAGCAGGTGCAAGCTTTTCGAGATGGAGAGTTGACGATACTGATCAGTACGACAATTTTAGAGCGTGGAGTTACCTTCCCTTGTGTAGATGTTTTCGTAGTAGAAGCTAATCATCGTCTCTTTACCAAGTCTAGCTTGATTCAGATTGGTGGTCGAGTTGGGCGTAGTATGGACAGACCAACTGGTGAGTTGCTCTTCTTTCATGATGGATTAAATACATCCATCAAAAAGGCAATCAAGGAAATCAAGCAGATGAACAAGGAGGCGGGATTATGAACTGTTTATTATGTGGTCAGACTACAAAAAGTGAGTTAACTTTTGGTAGTCTCTTCCTTTTGAAGCACGACTGCAGTTATCTTTGTTCAGATTGTGCTTCTAGTTTTGAGAAGATTGGTGAGAAATATTGTCCAAACTGTATGAAAACAGGACTGTCAACTAAGTGTCAAGATTGTAAACTTTGGTGTAAAGAAGGAATTCGAGTTGATCATAAAGCAATCTTTACCTATAATCAAGCTATGAAAGACTTTTTCAGTAGATATAAGTTTGATGGTGATTTTTTGCTTAGAAAGGTTTTTGCTTCCGTTCTTGCTGAGGAACTGAAAAAGTATAGAGGTTATCAATTTGTTGTAATTCCCCTAAGCCCTGAAAGATTGCTTGAGAGGGGGTTTAACCAAGTCGAGGGTTTGGTTGAGGCAGCAGGCTTTTCTTTTAAAGATATATTAGGAAAAAGAGAAGAGAGTGCTAGTTCTTCTAAAAGCCGTTTAGAAAGGTTGGCTACTGAAATTCCATTTTTTATTAAAGATGGAAACTCACTTCCTAAGAAGATTTTGCTGATTGATGACATCTATACAACAGGGGCAACTGTGAATCGTGTGAAACGACTTTTGGCAGAAGCAGGTGCTTTGGAAGTTAAAACTTTTTCCCTTGTAAGATGAGGAAAAAATTTGCAAAATGAAAATGAAAGCGTTATAATATAGTTAGAAAAACAAAAATGTTTAGAAAGAAGGTACTTATATGATTAAATATAGTATCCGTGGTGAAAACCTAGAAGTAACAGAAGCAATTCGTGATTATGTAGTTTCTAAACTCGAAAAGATCGAAAAGTATTTCCAACCTGAGCAGGAGTTGGATGCACGTGTGAACTTGAAAGTTTACCGTGAAAAAACAGCAAAGGTTGAGGTAACAATTCCACTTGGATCTATCACTCTTCGTGCTGAAGATATTTCTCAAGATATGTATGGTTCTATCGATCTTGTAACAGATAAAATTGAACGTCAGATTCGTAAAAATAAAACTAAAATCGAACGTAAGAATAAAAGTAAAGTTGCGACAAGTCAACTCTTTACAGATGCTCTAGTTGAGGATGTAAATGTTGTGCAACCAAAAGTCGTTCGTTCAAAACAAATTGATTTGAAGCCAATGGATTTAGAAGAAGCCCTTCTTCAAATGGATTTATTGGGACATGATTTCTTTATCTATGTAGATGTAGAAGATCAAACAACTAATGTTTTGTATCGCCGTGAAGATGGTGAAGTCGGTTTGTTAGAAGTAAAAGAATCATAAAATAGAATGTTTAAAGTGGTTTACACCAGTGTAAACCACTTTTGTATTGCAATATTATAAAAGGTATAAATGGGGGCAGTTATGAAAGACGTGGTGATTGTTTCTGCAGTACGAACTCCAATAGGCTCCTTTGGAGGAGGTTTGAAGAATGTTTCAGCTGTTGATTTGGGAGCGTTGGTTATTAAGAGTGCTTTGGAAAAAGCCAATGTCAAACCAGAGCTAGTAGATGAAGTGATTATGGGGAATGTACTAGGCGCAGGTTTAGGGCAAAACGTAGCTCGTCAAATGAGCATACACGCAGGACTCCCTGAATTTACACCAGCCTTTACTATCAACAAGGTTTGTGGTTCCGGTTTGAAGGCCGTGCAGTTGGCTGCTCAAGCGATTCGATGTGGCGATGCAGATATTATCGTAGCTGGTGGTGCAGAAAACATGAGTCAGGCTCCATACGTTTTGCCAAGTTTCCGTTGGGGTGGCCGTATGGGAGATTCGAAAGTGGTAGATACCATGATTAAGGACGGTTTGTCTGATGCCTTTAACGAATACCATATGGGGATTACAGCTGAGAATGTGGCCGAAGAATATGATGTCAGTCGAGAAGAGCAAGATGCTCTTGCTTTAGAGTCACAAAAACGAGCAGTTGCAGCTATAGAATCTGGCCGCTTTAAAGAAGAGATTATTCCAGTTGTCATTCCTCAACGCAAAGGCGATCCTATCGTTTTTGATACAGATGAATATCCTAGAAAAGATGCTAGCTTGGAGAGTTTGTCTAAGCTAGGTCCTGTTTTCAAAAAAGACGGTTCTGTTACAGCGGGTAATGCTTCAGGAATCAATGACGGGGCAGCAGCTGTCTTGATGATGAGTGCTGAAAAAGCTGAAGAATTAGGACTTTCAGTGATTGCCCACATTCGTTCGTATGCAAGTGTAGGTTTGGATCCTAAGATGATGGGATGTGGACCGATTTATGCGACTCGCAAGGCTCTTGAAAAAGGCAATTTGACAGTTGATGATCTCGACTTGATTGAGTCAAATGAAGCTTTTGCTGCTCAGGCTTGTGCGGTTGGCAAAACACTTGGTTTCAACACAGATATTGTCAATGTCAATGGTGGCGCCATTGCTCTTGGTCACCCAATTGGGGCCTCCGGTTGCCGTATCCTAGTAACGCTGGTACATGAGATGATGAAACGAGATGCTAAAACTGGGTTAGCAACTCTCTGTATCGGAGGAGGGATGGGGACTGCCCTTATCGTGGAACGTTAGGTGTTAGTGATCTGAACACGTGGGTAGGAGGGTGATGATCCCCTCCTCCTTTTGTGTCTGAAGTTAGAGAAATCAATCATGAAAGAAGGGCTTGCATCTTTTAAAGGGTCGCTTTTTAAGGGCATTTGTGATATAATAATGCGCAAGAGGTTTAGAATGAAAAAAAATAATTTAATCCCGTTTTCTGCGGTCTGGCTAGGACTTGCAACTTTCGGAATCTTAACTTTGCTGATTATTTTTTCACATAATCTTGCTGTAACAATCACTGTTTTGTTTTTATTTGTACTGCTTTATCTGCTTTTATTTGTATGGCAAAAAAAACAGTATGAAAAGAGCGAAATTGAACAAATCCAATATGTAAATCACCAAGCCGAAAATAGCTTGAGTACTTTGCTTGATCAAATGCCGGTGGGAGTCCTGAAATTAGACTTATCAAGTGGAGAAGTAGAATGGTTTAATCCCTATGCTGAGCTGATTTTAACTACTGAAGAAGGGGAAATTGATGTTGAGTTAATTCAAACCATCATCAAGGCTTCTGTTGGGAATCCAGGTTCGTATGCTACCTTGGGCGAAACACGATATGCTGTCCATATGGACAAGGCTTCGGGCGTTTTGTATTTCTTTGATGTTTCTGGGGAGTACGAAGCAACTGTCGAATTGGTAACTAGCCGTCCAGTCATTGGAGTCATCTCAGTAGATAACTATGATGATTTGGAGGATGCGACATCTGACTCCGATATCAGTCATATCAATAGTTTTGTAGCCAATTTTGTTTCAGAATTTGCTAGTAAGTATGCCATGTTTTCTCGCCGTGTGGGGATGGATCGTTTTTATGTATTCACAGATTACACGGTACTAGAGGAATTGATGAATGATAAATTCTCTGTTATTGATACTTTCCGAGAAGAGTCAAAACAGAGGCAACTGGCCCTAACTTTAAGTATGGGATTTTCGTATGGTGATGGCAACCATGAAGAAATAGGGAAAATTGCCTTGCTCAACTTGAACTTAGCGGAGGTTCGCGGTGGTGACCAGGTGGTGGTCAAGGAAAATAACGAAACCAAGAATCCAGTCTACTTCGGTGGAGGAACTGCTGCGTCTATCAAACGTACTCGTACACGTACGAGAGCCATGATGACAGCCATTTCTGATAAGATTCGAAGTGTTGACCAAGTTTTTGTAGTCGGTCATAAAAATCTAGATATGGATGCTTTGGGATCTGCTGTTGGTATGCAGTTGTTTGCAAGTAATATTATTGAGAACAGTTATGCTGTCTATGATGCAGACCAAATGCCAGCAGATATCGAACGTGCTATTCAGTTCTTGAAGAAGGAAGATGTCACGAAGCTTTTATCTCTTACAGATGCGATGAAGTTAGTTACAAACCGTTCATTATTGATTCTGGTGGATCATTCCAAGACGGCTTTGACTTTGTCAAAAGATTTTTATGATTTGTTCACTCAAACTATTGTTATTGACCATCATAGACGTGATCAGGATTTCCCTGAAAATGCAGTCATCACTTATATTGAAAGTGGGGCAAGTAGTGCCAGTGAGTTGGTCACAGAATTGATTCAGTTCCAAAATTCTAAGAAAAATCGTTTGAGTCGTATGCAGGCTAGTGTACTAATGGCTGGTATGATGCTGGATACCAAAAATTTTACGTCGCGAGTAACGAGTCGAACTTTTGATGTGGCCAGCTACCTCCGGACACGGGGAAGCGATAGTATTGCTATCCAGGAGATTGCTGCGACAGATTTTGAAGAGTACCGTGAGGTAAATGAACTCATTTTACAAGGTCGTAAGTTAGGTTCAGATATCTTGATTGCCCAAGCTAGGGACTCAATGTCTTATGACACAGTTGTTATCAGTAAAGCTGCCGATGCTATGTTGGCTATGTCTGGTATTGAAGCCAGCTTCGTTCTAGCAAAAAATACACAAGGATTTATCTCTATCTCGGCTCGAAGTCGTAGTAAAATCAATGTGCAACGCATTATGGAAGAGTTGGGTGGTGGAGGTCACTTTAATCTAGCTGCCGCGCAAATCGAGGATATGAGTTTGTCGGAAGCAGGAGAAAAATTGACTCAACTAATCTTGGAAGAACTAAAGGAAAAGGAGAAAGAAGAATGAAAGTAATCTTTTTAGCAGATGTTAAAGGAAAAGGGAAGAAAGGCGAAATTAAGGAAGTACCAACTGGCTACGCTCAAAACTTCCTGATTAAAAAGAATTTGGCCAAGGAAGCAACTGCTCAAGCAGTGGGTGAGTTGCGTGGAAAACAAAAATCAGAAGAAAAGGCTCATGCTGAAATGATTGCTGAAGCAAAAGCCATCAAGGCTAAGCTTGAAGCAGAAGAAACAGTTGTAGAGTTTGTTGAAAAGGTTGGACCAGATGGCCGTACATTTGGTTCCATCACTAACAAGAAAATTGCAGAAGAATTGCAAAAGCAGTTTGGTATTAAGATTGACAAACGCAATATTCAAGTGCAAGCACCAATTCGAGCAGTAGGTTTGATTGATGTACCAGTGAAGATCTATCAAGATGTTACAAGTGTCATCAATCTTCGTGTAAAAGAAGGTTAAGTTTACAACTTCTTGACAAGATTGTAAAAGGAAGGAAAGTCGGATGGCAGAAGTAGAGGAACTGCGAGTTCAACCTCAGGATATTTTAGCAGAACAATCTGTTCTGGGGGCTATTTTTATAGATGAGAGTAAGCTCGTTTTTGTCCGAGAATACATTGATTCTCGTGACTTCTTTAAGTATGCTCATCGGTTGATTTTCCAAGCGATGGTAGATTTGTCGGATCGTGGGGAAGCAATTGATGCGACGACAGTTCGGACGATTTTGGATAGCCAAGGGGATCTCCAAAATATTGGTGGCTTGTCCTATCTTGTTGAAATCGTCAACTCCGTACCAACTTCAGCTAATGCGGAATATTATGCTAAAATCGTAGCTGAAAAGGCTATGCTACGTCGCTTGATTTCCAAGTTGACAGAGTCTGTCAACCAAGCTTATGAAGCTTCTAAGCCTGCAGATGAAATCATCGCTCAAGCTGAAAAGGGACTCATTGATGTTAGCGAAAACGCCAATCGTAGTGGTTTCAAGAACATCCGTGATATTCTAAATATCAACTTTGGGAACCTAGAAGTTCGGTCACAACAAACAACGGATATCACTGGTATTGCAACAGGCTACCGTGATTTGGACCATATGACGACAGGTCTTCATGAGGAGGAGTTAATTATCCTAGCGGCGCGACCAGCGGTTGGTAAGACGGCCTTTGCTTTGAACATTGCGCAGAACATCGGTACCAAGTTGGATAAAACTGTAGCTATTTTTTCACTGGAAATGGGTGCAGAAAGCCTAGTAGACCGTATGCTGGCAGCAGAAGGTTTGGTGGAGTCTCATTCTATCCGTACTGGTCAATTGACTGATGAGGAGTGGCAAAAATATACCATTGCTCAAGGGAACCTAGCCAACGCGAGTATCTATATCGATGATACGCCAGGGATTCGAATCACGGAAATTCGCTCTCGCTCACGTAAACTGGCTCAAGAAACAGGCGATCTAGGCTTGATTTTGATCGACTACCTACAGCTTATTACAGGGACTGGTCGTGAGAACCGCCAACAAGAAGTCTCTGAAATTTCTCGTCAGTTGAAAATTCTTGCTAAGGAATTGAAAGTTCCAGTCATTGCTCTTAGTCAGTTATCTCGTGGAGTGGAACAGCGTCAGGATAAGAGACCTGTCTTGTCTGATATTCGTGAATCGGGTTCTATCGAGCAGGATGCGGATATCGTAGCCTTTCTATACCGTGACGACTACTACGATCGTGCGGGTGAAGAAGAGGAAGGAATTCCAAATAACAAGGTTGAGGTTATCATCGAGAAAAACCGTAGTGGAGCTCGTGGAACGGTGGAATTGATTTTCCAAAAAGAATACAATAAATTTTCAAGTATCTCAAAGAGGGAGGCATAAGATGTCAGATGCATTTACAGATGTAGCCAAGATGAAAAAAATCAAAGAAGAAATCAAGGCACATGAGGGACAAGTCGTTGAAATGACTTTGGAAAATGGCCGTAAGCGCCAAAAAAATAGATTGGGTAAGCTAATTGAGGTTTATCCATCTCTATTTATCGTTGAATTTGGGGATGTTGAAGGAGACAAACAAGCCAATGTCTACGTTGAATCCTTCACCTACTCAGATATCTTGACAGAAAAGAACTTGATTCGCTATCTAGACTAAGAATCCTAAAATGAAGTGAGCTTTGCTCACTTTTTTCTTTTTCTCCCGAATAGTATAAACGAGGGGAACCTCGGAAATTTATATTATTAAGGAGAATGAATGACGTTTTTAAAATCAGGAGTTAAGAAGAGTGGATGTACTCAGTTGGGTGTAGGACTGGCTACTTTGTTCGTTACGAGTACTTTTTTGTTTGGTGGAGAATCGGTTCAGGCTGACAGTGTAGCGCGTGGAGATGACTATCCGCTTCACTACAAAAATGGTAGTGTTGAAATCGATCAGTGGCGGATGTATTCTCGCCAGTGTACCTCTTTTGCGGCCTTTCGTTTGAGTAGTGTAAATGGCTTTGAGATTCCTCCTGCCTACGGAAATGCGAATGAATGGGGACATCGTGCAAGGCGAGAAGGCTACCGTGTGGATACTAAGCCAGAAGTTGGGGCTATTGCATGGTCGACAGAAGGATATTATGGGCACGTGGCCTGGGTATCAAATGTGTCGGGGGATACGATTGAAATCGAAGAGTATAACTATGGGGTTCGAGAAAAGTATAATCGTCGAAAAGTCAAGGCTAGTTCGATGACAGGTTTTATTCATTTCAAGGATTTATCTGCTAGCCATAGTGCGGGTGAGAATGCTCGTAGCTCAGAGCTTCCGTCTAGTGGGACAATAGTATTCACGGAGAAATCGCCAATTATGGACCAACCGTCAAGTACAGGACAGGTTATTGACTACTATTATGCTGGTGAGAGTGTGAGTTATGATCAAGTTCTTGAAAAGGATGGTTATAAGTGGCTCGGTTATCTATCCTACAGTGGTGCTAGAAGATATGTGCAGTATACAAAGTTAAGCAATACAGAGAAAGGCTGGAAAAAAGAAGGATGGAGTTGGTATTACCGAGAGAATGGTAAGCTAGCAACAGGATGGAAAAAAGTTAATGGCAATTGGTATCATTTAAAAGAAAATGGGGCCATGTCAACTGGCTGGATTAAGGATGGCTCTCACTGGTATTACCTGAAGGCTTCGGGTGAGATGCAGACGGGATGGCTTAAAGACAAGGGAACTTGGTATTACTTAGAGGAATCTGGCCGGATGAAAGCTAGTCAATGGTTCCAAGTCTCGGGTAAACACTACTATGTCGATGCTTCTGGAGCCTTAGCTGTTAATACGATTATTGATGGCTATAGACTAGACAGTGATGGGGCAAGAATAGGAAGTGTCTCTTAAACATCATACAGGCTTTCTTCTTGTTGATAAAATTTTAAAATGGATATCGAATTAGTTGACGTTCTTTGAATAGTATAATATAATAACATTAAAAACTATAAAGGGGCATTGTCTAATGGACAAGAAGAAAGTTATTTTAACAAGTTTAGCAAGTGCAGCTGTATTGGGTGCTAGTGTACTCGTTTCACAGCCTTCAGTAGTTAAGGCAGATGAAGGGAAAGCAGAAGAGCAGGCAGTTGCTCCTGCACAACCACAAGCTGGAACAGAAGGGGAGAGCGGTGCTCAAACTGAAAAGGGATCAGAAAACGCTGGTCCAGCTAATCCTGGTGCGACAAATCCAGCTAAGATGACCAAAGAAGAGTTGATGAAGGCTTTGGGTGAACTTGAGGAACAGGCTATTAGTGATATTAAGGATAAGGAAGCGATTGAGGACAAAGAGGATGCAGCTGAAGCTGTGAAGGAATATATCGGTAAGATGTATATTTCAGATACTCTTGAGTCTGGAGAGCTCAGTTTAGATAATATCATCGCTGAATTGCCAGAAGGTGCAGAAGATAAAGCAGTGGTAACAGGTCCTGAAGTTCAAACTAATAAAAAATTATCTACTGAGGAGAAGGCTCTATTAGACCAGGCTGAAAAAGATGCCAAAGAACAAGTTTCTCAAGCGACTGATGCCCTGGTTCAAGCCCTAGAATCTCTTGAAAATGCTGTAATTGAAGATATTAAAAAAGACGCTTCAATCACCGATAAAGAAGCGGCTATCAAAGAAGCCAAAGAAGAGATTGGTAAAGAAGATCTTTTGAAGGCTATCGCAGATGAGGATTTAGAGATTGGTGATGTTATTGTAGACTGGCCAGCAGATACAAGCGAGCACAAAACAGTAGCTGAACCTGTATCAGAATTCACAGATGAGGATCAAGCTAAGTTAGACGAAGCTGATAAAGAGGCTCAGGTTGATGTAGCTAAAGTTCGCTCAGATTTAATCGCTACCCTAGAAAAAATTGAAAGAGAGACAATCGACGGCATCAACAAAGATGCCACTATCACTGATAAGGAAGCAGCGATCAAGGCAGCTAAAGAAGTGATTGGCAAGGACGGCATCTTGAAAGCTATCGAAGAAGGTGACATCGAAGCGTCAGATTTGTTAGATGATTTCTTGGCAGAAGATAGTGAACAAGTAACACCAGCCGAAGCGACGAGCCAAGAAGATTTCTCAAGTCAAGACCAAGCAAAACTGGCTGCAGCGGACAAGGAAGCAGCAGAAGAAGCAGCCAAAGTTCGCTCAGATTTAATCGCTACCTTAGAAAAAATTGAAAAATCAACCATCGACGACATCAACAAGGATGCCACTATCACTGATAAGGAAGCAGCGATCAAGGCAGCTAAAGAAGTGATTGGCAAGGATGCTATCTTGAAAGCTATCGAAGATGGAGATATCGAAGCGTCCGACTTACTGGCAGATTTCTTGGCAGAAGACAGCGATCAGGTGACACCAGCTGAAGCGAAGAGCCAATCTCAACTTTCAAGCCAAGACCAAGCTAAACTCGCTACAGCCGACAAGGAAGCGGCGGAAGAAGCAGCAAAAGTTCGAACAGAATTGCTTTCAACGCTTGAAGGTATTGAAAAATTAACCATCGACGACATCAACAAAGACGCCTCTATTACCGATAAGGAAGCTGCGATCAAAGCGGCTAAAGAAGTGATTGGCAAGGACGGCATCTTGAAAGCTATCGAAGATGGAGATATTGAAGCATCTGACTTGTTAGATGATTTCTTGACAGAAGACAGTGAACAAGTAATACCGGCCGAAGCGAAGAGCCAATCTCAACTTTCAAGCCAAGACCAAGCCAAGCTAACTGCAGCGGACAAGGAAGCGGCGGAAGAAGCAGCAAAAGTTCGCTCAGATTTAATCGCTACCCTAGAAAAAATTGAAAAATCAACCATTGATGATATCAACAAGGATGCCACTATCACTGATAAGGAAGCAGCGATTAAGGCAGCTAAAGAAGTGATTGGTAAGGATGCTATCTTGAAAGCCATTGAAGATGGAGATATTGAAGCGTCCGACTTGTTGGCAGATTTCTTGGCAGAAGACAGTGAACAAGTAACACCGGCCGAAGCGATGAGCCAAGAAGATTTCTCAAGCCAAGACCAAGCAAAACTCACCGCAGCAGATAAGGAAGCAGCAGAAGAAAATAGTAATGCGAAAAAACTTGAGCTAAGTAAATTAGAAGAGCAAGTTGCCAAGATTAAAGCGCAATTATCAAGTTTACAAGTTTCTGGTGACAAGAATAGTCAAGTCATAGACTTGCAACAAGCTTTAGCAGACTATGAGGATGCTATTAAGACTCTAAGCAGTGTCATGTCGGTTGTTCTTGAAATTGAAGACTTTAAAGGTGGAGTGAACGCAGTAGAAGCTGCAACTGCAGAGTTGCCAGAATACAAGCAAGGTGCAAATGCGGTAGAAGCTGCTGTAAATGAACTCCCAGCCTATGGAGAAAGTGGCGCTCCAGCCGTAGCGAATGTTCCAGCTTATGGAGAAAGTGGTTCCCCAGCCGTAGCGAATGTTCCAGTTTATGGAGAAAGCGGTGCTCCGGCAGTAGCGAGTGTTCCAGCCTATGCAGAAAGTGGCGCTCCAGCCGTAGCGAATGTTCCAGCTTATGGAGAAAGCGGAACACCAATAGTAAACAATGCTCTGCCTTATGGAGAAAGTGGTGCTCCAGCCGTAGCGAATGTTCCAGCTTATGGAGAAAGTGGTGCCCCAGCCCTAGCAAATGTTCCAGTTTATGGAGAAAGTGGTGCTCCGGCAGTGGCTACTATTCCAGCCTATGCTGAAAAGATTGAGCCTGCAGTAAATGAAGTTCCAGAATACACTGGCAGTGTAGCTCCTTTGGCTACAAACCCTACTCTTGGAACTGAACAAGATCGTACCTACAAAGCGCCTGCAGCAACGGATGAGCAACTCCTTCCAAATACAGGAAGTAAAGATGCTTCAGCAGTCGCATCACTAGGATTTGTTGGTCTCCTTCTTGGTTTGCTACCATTTGCAAAGAGAAAATTGAATAAATAAATCGCATGAAATCAATAAAAGAAAAGGATTTGAATAGTCCTTTTCTTTTTTATGGTGAAATAGGGACAAGTCCACGTTTTTCAGCTCTTTCCGATGGTATTTTTCCTTGCTTTCCTTTATAATGGGTGTATGGACAAGAAAAAATTATTATTAATTGATGGATCTTCAGTTGCTTTTCGAGCTTTTTTTGCGCTCTATCAGCAGTTGGATCGTTTTAAAAATGCTAATGGCCTTCATACCAATGCAATCTATGGCTTTCAACTCATGTTGAATCATGTCTTGGAGCGAGTTGAACCCAGCCATGTTTTGGTAGCTTTTGATGCTGGTAAGACGACTTTCCGAACAGAGATGTATGCAGACTACAAGGGTGGCCGTGCTAAAACTCCAGATGAGTTTCGTGAGCAATTTCCCTTCATTCGTGAGTTGTTAGACCATCTTGGGATTCGCCATTATGAGTTGGCCCAGTATGAAGCGGATGATATCATCGGGACTCTAGGCCGTTTGGCTGAGAAAGATTCTTTTGATGTGACAATCGTCAGCGGAGATAAGGACTTGATCCAGTTGACGGATGAGCATACGGTGGTCGAGATTTCCAAGAAAGGTGTGGCTGAGTTTGAGGCCTTTACGCCAGACTATCTCATGGAAAAGATGGGCCTCACGCCAGCTCAGTTCATTGATCTTAAGGCCCTCATGGGGGATAAGTCTGATAATATCCCTGGCGTCACGAAAATCGGTGAAAAGACGGGTATCAAGCTCTTGCTGGAACATGGTTCGCTTGAGGGTATTTATGAAAATATTGATGGGATGAAGGCTTCTAAGATGAAGGAAAATCTCATCAATGACAAGGAACAAGCCTTTTTGTCTAAAATCTTGGCGACCATTGAGACTCAGGCACCGATTGAGATTGGCCTTGATGATTTGGTATATAATGGCCCAGATGTGGAAAATCTCGGGAAATTCTACGATGAGATGGACTTCAAACAGCTCAAACAAGCTTTAAATATTTCATCGACAGATGTGCCTGAAAGTTTGGATTTCGCCATCGTTGACCACGTCAGTCAAGACATGCTGAGTGCCGACTCTATCTTCCACTTTGAACTCTTTGGTGAAAATTACCATACAGATGATTTGGTTGGTTTTGCCTGGTCCTGTGGGGATAAACTTTACACTACAGATAAACTTGAGCTCTTGCAGGAGCCGATTCTCAAGGATTTTCTAGAAAAAACACCTCTGAAAGTGTATGACTTTAAAAAAGCTAAGGTTCTCTTAAATCGCTTGGGTTTGAATCTGCAGGCCCCTGCTTTTGACAGCCGTTTGGCAAAATACTTACTCTCAACAGTTGAGAACAATGAAATCTCAACCATTGCGAGTCTCTATGGCCAGACTTATCTGGCTGATGATGAGACTTTCTACGGTAAGGGGGTCAAGAAAGCTATCCCTGAGAGAGAGAAATTCTTGGAGCATTTGGCTCGCAAGGTTGCGGTATTGGTTGAGACTGAGCCGGTTTTACTCGAAAAACTCAGTGAACATGGACAGTTAGACCTTCTCTATGACATGGAGCAACCTCTGGCTTTTGTCCTTGCCAAGATGGAAATTGCTGGGATCAAGGTCAAAAAAGAAACCCTACTTGAAATGCAGGCTGAAAATGAGGTCGTCATTGAGCAACTCACTCAAGAGATTTACGAACTGGCTGGTGAGGAGTTTAATATCAACTCGCCTAAGCAGTTGGGCGTGCTTCTCTTTGAAAAACTGGGTCTTCCTCTAGAGTACACTAAGAAAACCAAGACAGGTTACTCGACGGCCGTGGATGTGCTAGAGCGTCTAGCTCCTATTGCTCCGATTGTTAAGAAAATCCTCGACTACCGTCAGATTGCTAAGATCCAATCTACCTATGTGATTGGTTTGCAAGACTGGATTTTGGATGATGGCAAGATCCACACGCGTTACGTGCAAGATTTGACTCAGACCGGACGTCTGTCTAGTGTAGATCCAAACTTGCAAAATATCCCTGTTCGTTTGGAACAAGGCCGTCTCATTCGTAAGGCCTTTGTACCTGAATGGGAGGATAGTGTTCTTCTTAGCTCGGATTATTCGCAGATTGAGTTGCGCGTTTTGGCTCATATTTCTAAAGATGAGCACTTAATTAAGGCTTTCCAAGAGGGAGCTGATATCCATACCTCGACAGCCATGCGTGTCTTTGGAATTGAACGCCCTGAGGATGTGACTCCAAACGACCGCCGTAATGCCAAGGCTGTCAACTTTGGAGTGGTTTACGGAATTTCAGACTTTGGTTTATCCAATAACCTAGGTATCAGCCGTAAGGAAGCAAAAGCCTACATTGACACTTACTTTGAACGCTTCCCTGGTATTAAAAATTACATGGATGAAGTCGTTCGTGAGGCGCGTGATAAGGGCTATGTAGAGACCCTTTTCAAGCGTCGTCGTGAGTTACCAGATATCAATTCGCGTAACTTCAACATTCGTGGTTTTGCAGAGCGGACTGCCATCAACTCTCCTATCCAGGGTTCGGCAGCAGATATCCTCAAGATTGCTATGATCCAGCTAGACAAAGCTCTAGTTGAAGGTGGCTATCAGACCAAGATGCTCTTGCAAGTGCATGATGAAATCGTCCTTGAGGTTCCAAAATCAGAATTAGTAGCCGTCAAAGCTCTGGTGAAACAAACCATGGAAGAAGCCATCCAACTCCGTGTTCCCCTTATCGCAGATGAAAACGAAGGGGCAACCTGGTACGAGGCTAAATAAGAAAACTATGATAGAGTTTGAAGCATTTGTCTTCAAACTCTTTTTCATAGTTTTCTGTAAGCAGTTTCCTTGACTTTTCCTTGTATTTGCGTTACTATATGTCCATATAAGATATGGGAGTCTGTGTACAGTCTGAGAGGAAGTGTTAAACTTCGACCGCACCTGATCTGGGTAATGCCAGCGTAGGGAACGATACTTAGCCGAATTCTGCACCTTTTCCATATATGGAAGAGGTTTTCTTTTTGTCAAAAGGAAGCCTGAGAAAAGGAGGTTTTTATGAAAGCAAGCATTGCCTTACAAGTCTTGCCCCTATCACAGGGGATTGATCGAATTGCTATTATCGATCAAGTGATTGCTTATCTGCAAGCTCAGTCCGTGACCATGGTAGTGACACCATTTGAAACGGTCTTGGAAGGGGAGTTGGATGAGCTTACGCGCATTCTCAAAGAAGCGCTAGAAGTGGCAGGGCAGGAGGCAGATAATGTCTTTGCCAATGTCAAAATAAATGTAGGAGAGATTTTAAGTATTGATGAGAAACTTGAAAAGTATACTGAGACGACACATTAGTCTATTGGGCTTTCTAGGAGTCTTGTCAATCTGGCAGTTAGCAGGTTTTCTTAAACTTCTCCCCAAGTTTATCCTGCCGACCCCTTTTGAAATTCTCCAGTCCTTTGTTCGTGACAGAGAATTTCTCTGGCACCATAGCTGGGCGACCTTGAGAGTGGCTTTGCTAGGTCTAGTCTTGGGAGTCTTGATTGCCTGTCTCATGGCGGTGCTTATGGACAGTCTGACTTGGCTCAATGACCTGATTTACCCTATGATGGTGGTTGTTCAGACTATCCCGACCATTGCCATAGCCCCAATTTTAGTCTTGTGGCTAGGCTATGGAATTTTGCCTAAGATTGTCTTGATTATCCTGACGACAACCTTCCCTATCATTGTTAGTATCTTGGACGGTTTTAGACATTGTGACAAGGATATGCTGACCTTGTTTAGTCTGATGCGAGCAAACCCTTGGCAAATCCTTTGGCATTTTAAAATCCCGGTCAGCCTGCCTTACTTTTATGCAGGTCTGAGGGTTAGTGTCTCCTACGCCTTTATCACAACTGTGGTGTCTGAGTGGTTGGGAGGTTTTGAAGGACTTGGTGTTTATATGATTCAGTCTAAAAAACTGTTTCAGTATGATACCATGTTTGCCATTATTATTCTGGTGTCGATTATCAGCCTTTTGGGTATGAAATTGGTTGATATTAGCGAAAAATATGTGATTAAATGGAAACGTTCATAGGACAAGAACGTTTGAGAAAAAGAAAAGAGGAAATGAAAATGAAGAAAACATGGAAAGTGTTTTTAACGCTTGTGACAGCTCTTGTAGCTGTCGTGCTGGTGGCTTGTGGTCAAGGGACTGCTTCTAAGGACAATAAAGAAGCAGAACTCAAGAAGATTGACTTTATCCTAGACTGGACGCCAAATACTAACCACACAGGGCTATATGTTGCCAAGGAAAAAGGTTATTTCAAAGAAGCTGGAGTGGATGTTGATTTGAAATTGCCACCAGAAGAAAGTTCGTCTGACTTGGTGATCAATGGCAAGGCGCCATTTGCTATCTATTTCCAAGACTACATGGCTAAGAAATTGGAAAAAGGAGCAGGGATTACTGCCGTTGCTGCTATCGTTGAACATAATACATCTGGAATCATCTCACGTAAATCGGACAATGTCAGCAGTCCAAAGGACTTAGTTGGCAAGAAATACGGAACCTGGAATGACCCAACGGAGCTGGCTATGTTGAAAACCTTGGTAGAATCACAAGGTGGAGACTTTGAGAAGGTCGAAAAAGTACCAAACAACGACTCAAACTCAATCACACCGATTGCTAATGGCGTCTTTGATACTGCTTGGATCTACTACGGTTGGGATGGTATCCTTGCTAAATCTCAAGGCGTAGATGCTAACTTCATGTACTTGAAAGACTATGTCAAGGAGTTTGACTACTACTCACCAGTTATCATCGCAAACAACGACTATTTGAAAGACAACAAAGAAGAAGCTCGCAAAGTCATCCAAGCTATCAAAAAAGGCTACCAATATGCCATGGAGCATCCAGAAGAAGCTGCAGATATCCTCATCAAGAATGCACCTGAACTCAAGGAAAAACGTGACTTTGTCATCGAATCTCAAAAATACTTGTCAAAAGAATACGCAAGTGACAAGGAAAAATGGGGACAATTTGACGCTGACCGCTGGAATGCCTTCTACAAATGGGACAAAGAAAATGGCATCCTTAAAGAAGACTTGACTGACAAGGGCTTCACTAACGAATTTGTAAAATAATGACAGAAATTAGACTAGAACACGTCAGCTATGCCTATGGCGATGAAAAGATTTTAGAAGATATCAACCTGCAGGTGACTTCGGGTGAAGTGGTTTCTATCCTAGGTCCAAGTGGTGTAGGAAAGACCACTCTCTTTAACCTAATCGCTGGGATTTTAGAAGTCCAGTCTGGGCGAATTGTCCTTGATGGCGAGGAGAATCCTAAGGGGCGCGTGAGTTATATGTTGCAAAAGGATTTGCTTTTGGAGCACAAGACGGTGCTTGGCAATATCATCCTGCCTCTCTTGATTCAAAAGGTGGATAAGGCGGAGGCTATTGCTCGAGCGGATGATATCCTTGCGACCTTCCAGTTGACAGCTGTACGGGACAAGTATCCTCACGAACTCAGCGGAGGGATGCGCCAGCGTGTAGCCTTGCTTCGGACCTACCTTTTCGGGCACAAGCTCTTTCTTCTAGACGAGGCCTTTAGTGCCTTGGATGAGATGACCAAGATGGAACTTCATGCTTGGTATCTGGAAATTCACAAACAGCTACAGCTGACGACCCTCATCATCACGCATAGTATCGAAGAGGCCCTCAATCTCAGTGACCGCATCTATATCCTAAAAAATCGGCCTGGGCAAATTGTTTCAGAAATTAAACTAGATTGGACTGAAGGTGAGGACAAGGAAGTCCAAAAGATTGCCTACAAACGACAAATATTAGCAGAATTGGGATTAAATACGTAGCCTTTTAAGAAATTAGTATATATTAAATACAAGCGAAATCCTTGCTTGTATTTAATTGTTTCAAAGCTGATGAACATGCATGATTAGGCTTAATATTTAAAGAAATGGTAAGTTAATATAAAAATAAATAAATTTTAGTTGACATTTTGTAATGGAACTGTATAATATAATTGAACCATTATAGACAATAAGGAGGATAATGTGGTGAAAAAGAGAACTAGTAAACTCTTTCATGGCTTGATGGCCTTGCTACTGGTTGTGTCGGTCTTTTTGCCTGCACTTAAAGTTAGCAATGTTGTTAAAGCGGAGGAACTACCAGCGAGCAGTTACACAATGAAGACTGTTTCAAAAATCAACAATAACAAACTTGTTGATGGCGCTAAGTACGGGGAAGGTAAATTCTATCTTCAACCAACTTATAGTTTCCCAAATGATGTAACCCTCAAAGATGGGGATTACATGGTGTATCATGTTCCGAACGAATTTAAGATTGAAAAAGATTCTGTTACGGAATTGAAAGCACCAGATGGGCAAACAACTATTGCTGAATTGACAACTAGTAGAGCAGATAACACAGCTACTGTCAAAGTGACAAATGCTGCTTACTTTGCTAATTTGTCAGAGAACAAGGAGATTACTGCCCTGTTTACAGTCGTTTGGGCAGATAGTGTTAAATTAAACACTCCTTATCAAATTGATATCCCAGGTGACCAAGTTTATACTTTGACTCGTATCGTCCCAGATGATGACCCAACTGGATTTACTAAATGGGGAGTTCAAGACTCAGACGATCCTAACTATGTAAACTGGCGTATCCGTGTTAACCGCTATGCAAAATCTTACACAGGGGTTAAACTCGAAGATACGATTCCAGAAGGACAAGTTCTTGCGAGTGAAATTACTGGTTACTACTTTACTGAATGGAACAAAGCTGAAGCTCGTCCAAGACTAGAAGCTGCCCATATCAACGTTGTTGATGGAAATCACTTTACAATCACTCCAAACGGTGATGGTACAATGGACGGACAAGGTCTCTATATCCTATATAAAACTCGTCTAACTGCTCCAGTTGACAATGCAACTAAAAAAGCATTTAACGATGTAAAAGCGACAACCGATCAAGAAACATTTGATGTTCATGGATTTGCTCCTTTGACAACTACGGAAGGTATCGGTTCAGGTGCGAAGTCTGATGAGGTTGAATTCCAAGTTAAGAAAAAACTTGAAGGAAAAACTCTTGAGGCAGATGCATTTACTTTCCAATTGATTGCTCCAGATGGTTCTGTAACTGAAGCTAAAAACGATGCTGAAGGAAATGTTAAATTCCCAGCAGTTAAATTCTCTAATGAAGGTACATTCAAATACCAAATTAAAGAAGTAAATGACAACAAAAAAGGCTATACATACGATGATTCAGTACTTGAGGCAGAAGTTACTGTAGCAAACGTGTATGGTCAAAAGATTGCAAGCGTTAAATATAAAGATTCTAAGAAAGAATTTACAAACTCATACGCTGCTAAAGAAGCAAAACTTCAACTTGAAGCTACTAAAGTCTTGAACGGTAAAGCTCTTGAGGCTGGTCAATTTGAATTTGAGTTGAAAGAAGACGGAAAAGTTCTCCACACTGTTTCAAACGATGCAAACGGTAAGATTCAATTCCCAGAACTTACCTTCACACAAGAAGAAACCCGTACATTCACTATCGCTGAAAAAGCAGGTGATGTAGCGGGAGTTGAATACGATCCAAATGCTTATGAAGTAAAAGTAGTCGTTAAAGATAACGGTCAAGGTCAACTTGTTGCAACACCAGATACAAAGAACATTACTTTCACGAACGTTTATAAAGCTAAACCAGCAAAACCTATTATCATCACAGCTACTAAAGTCTTGAACGGTAAAGAGCTTGAAGCTGATAAATACGAATTCGAACTTAAAAAAGGTGAAGAAGTCGTTGCGACAGCTAAAAACGCTGCAGACGGCACCGTTACTTTCAAAGAAATTGAGTTCGAAACAGCAGGTGATTACACTTACACTATCACTGAAAAAGCGGGTAGTGAAAAAGGTGTGACATACGATACTGCTAAACACGAAGTTAAGGTAAAAGTTACAGATAACGGCCAAGGTCAACTTGTTGCAGCTGTTACAGGTAACAACCCAACCTTCACCAACACTTATAAAGCAGCTACAACAAGTGCTACTATCACGGCTACTAAAGTCTTGAATGGTAAAGCTCTAGAAGCTGGTAAATATGAATTTGAACTTAAAGAAGGTGACAAAGTAATCGGAACAGCTACAAACGCTGCAGACGGTACTGTTACTTTCGAAGATATCAAGTACGCAGCAGCAGGCAACCACACATACACTATCACTGAAAAAGCAGGTAGTGAAGCAGGTGTGACATATGACACTGCTAAACACGAAGTTAAGGTAGCAGTTACAGATAACGGTGCAGGCCAACTTGTTGCGACTGTAACTGATAACAACCCAACTTTCACCAACACTTATAAAGCAGCTAAAACAACAGCGACTATCACAGCTAAGAAAGTCTTGGATGGTAAAGCTCTAGAAGCTGACAAATATGAGTTTGAACTTAAAGAAGGTGACGAAGTAATCGGAACAGCTAAAAATGCTGCAGACGGTACGGTTACTTTCAAAGATATTGAGTACAAAGAAGCAGGCGACCACACATACACTATCACTGAAAAAGCAGGTAGCGAAGCAGGTGTGACATACGATACTGCTAAACACGAAGTTAAGGTAAAAGTTACAGATAACGGCCAAGGTCAACTTGTTGCAGCTGTTACAGGTAACAACCCAACCTTCACCAACACTTATAAAGCAGCTACAACAAGTGCTACTATCACGGCTACTAAAGTCTTGAATGGTAAAGCTCTAGAAGCTGGTAAATATGAATTTGAACTTAAAGAAGGTGACAAAGTAATCGGAACAGCTACAAACGCTGCAGACGGTACTGTTACTTTCGAAGATATCAAGTACGCAGCAGCAGGCAACCACACATACACTATCACTGAAAAAGCAGGTAGCGAAGCAGGTGTGACATACGATACTGCTAAACACGAAGTTAAGGTAAAAGTTACAGATAACGGCCAAGGTCAACTTGTTGCAGCTGTTACAGGTAACAACCCAACCTTCACCAACACTTATAAAGCAGCTTCAACAACTGTAAATATTACCGCTAAGAAAGTCTTAGAAGGTAAAGCCCTTGAAGCTGGTAAATATGAGTTTGAACTTAAAGAAGGTGACAAAGTAATCGGAACAGCTAAAAATGCTGCAGACGGAACTGTTGCTTTCGAAGGTATCGAATACAAAGAAGCAGGTAGCCACACTTACACTATCTCAGAAAAAGCAGGTAGCGAAGCAGGTGTGACATATGACACTGCTACACATAAAGTGACTGTTGAAGTTGTTGACAACGGTGCAGGTAAACTTGTTGCAACTGTAACTGACAACAACCCAACCTTCACAAACACTTATGTTGCTTCTTCTACACAAGTAACTTTCACAGCTAAGAAAGTCTTGAAAGGTGATAAAGAGCTTGTAAAAGGTCAATTTAAGTTTGAACTTAAAGAAGGTGACAAAGTCGTTGAGACAGCTACAAACGCTGCAGACGGTACTGTTACTTTCAAAGCAATTGATTTCGCCAAAGCAGGTGTCTACACTTACACTATTACTGAAGTAAAAGGTAACGATGAGAATATCAAATATGATGAGAATTCTTACAAAGTGACAGTTGAAGTGGTTGACAACGGTGCAGGCAAACTTGTAACAACAGTTACAGGTAACAACCCAACAATCACTAACACGTATACTGAACCGAAAAAAGAAGAACCTAAGGAAGGTCCTAAGGGTGAACAACCTAAGGGAGATTTGCCAAACACTGGTGGAGCTGACTTTACAGCATTCTCTACTATTCTTGGTCTAGTTCTTGCAGCTTTGGCAGGACTTGTATACCGTGCTAAAAAAGTTGACTAATCTTAACTTTGAATAAAGCAAAATGATGGTGACCGTTTTACGGTCCCATCTTTTTGTTTTGGGTAGTTTATAATAATCTTCGCAACTCGCTCCCTTTTCCTTTAAAAAAATCAAAAATTTCGGTATAATAGTCAAAGATAGTCAAGGTTCAAAGAAGGAGTTTGATTTACTATGAGATTTAAAAATACATCAGATCATATCGAAGCCTATATCAAGGCGATTTTAGACCAGTCTGGTATCGTGGAATTGCAGCGGAGCCAGTTAGCAGATACCTTTCAGGTTGTACCGAGTCAGATTAACTATGTCATCAAGACCCGCTTTACGGAAAGCAGAGGATACTTAGTTGAGAGTAAACGAGGTGGTGGAGGCTACATTCGCATAGGGCGTATTGAGTTTTCCAGTCATCATGAGATGCTCCGCGAT
Source organism: uncultured Streptococcus sp. (assembly GCA_963533485.1). GTDB lineage: Bacteria > Bacillota > Bacilli > Lactobacillales > Streptococcaceae > Streptococcus. Next base: position 2,345 of record CAUSPE010000006.1, on the reverse strand, counting down.
TTGCTTTACTCGATTGGTGAGCGAGTTAGTCAGGAGATATATGAGGATATTCTCCAGCTTTTGGTGGAGCAGGACTTGATGACCAAGCAGGAAATGACCTTGCTGACTTCTGTAGCAACAGATCGTGTCCTAGGGGAAGAATCCTCAGCTGTCCGTGCCAATATGCTCCGACAGCTATTACAAGAGGTAGATAGAAAAGAGAAGTAAGATGAACTATTCAAAAGCATTGAATGAATGTATCGAAAGTGCCTACATGGTTGCTAGCCATTTTGGAGCTCGTTACCTAGAGTCTTGGCACTTGTTGATTGCCATGTCCAATCACAGTTACAGTGTGGCAGGTGCGACTCTAAATGATTATCCTTATGAAATGGACCGTTTAGAAGAGGTTGCTTTGGAACTGACTGAAACGGACTATAGCCAAGACGAAACCTTTACGGAATTGCCCTTTTCCCATCGTTTGGAGGTTCTCTTTGCAGAAGCAGAGTATGTGGCCTCAGTGGTCCATGCAAAGGTGCTAGGTACAGAGCATGTCCTCTATGCGATTTTGCATGACGGCAATGCCTTGGCGACACGCATCTTGGAGAGAGCAGGCTTTTCTTATGAGGACCAGAAAGATCAGGTCAGAATTGCTGCTCTTCGTCGCAATCTAGAAGAGCGTGCAGGATGGACAAGAGAAGATCTCAAGGCTTTGCGTCAACGTCATCGCACAGTAACTGACAAGCAAAATTCCATGGCCAATATGATGGGCATGCCTCAAGCTCAAAGTGGTGGTCTAGAGGATTACACGCATGATCTGACGGAGCAAGCGCGCTCTGGCAAGTTAGAGCCAGTTATCGGTCGAGACAAGGAAATCTCGCGTATGATTCAGATTTTGAGTCGAAAGACCAAGAACAATCCGGTCTTGGTTGGAGATGCTGGTGTCGGGAAAACAGCTCTAGCACTTGGACTTGCCCAGCGTATTGCCAGTGGGGATGTACCTGCGGAAATGGCAAAGATGCGCGTTTTGGAGCTTGATTTGATGAATGTTGTTGCGGGGACACGTTTCCGTGGTGACTTTGAAGAGCGTATGAACAATATCATCAAGGATATCGAGGAAGACGGCAAAGTGATTCTCTTTATTGATGAACTTCACACCATCATGGGATCTGGGAGTGGTATTGACTCGACTCTAGATGCGGCCAATATTTTGAAGCCAGCCTTGGCACGTGGAACTTTGAGAACGGTTGGTGCAACCACTCAGGAAGAATACCAAAAACACATCGAAAAAGATGCTGCCCTTTCTCGTCGTTTTGCCAAAGTGACGATTGATGAGCCAAGTTTAGCTGATAGTATGACTATTTTGCAGGGTTTGAAGGCTACCTATGAGAAACACCATCGTGTGAAAATCACAGATGAAGCTGTCGAAACGGCTGTTAAGATGGCCCATCGTTACTTGACCAGTCGTCACTTGCCAGACTCTGCTATCGACCTCTTGGATGAGGCGGCAGCAACAGTGCAAAACAAATCCAAGCAGGTGAAAGCAGACGAATCCGACTTGAGTCCAGCTGACAAGGCTTTGATGGATGGCAAGTGGAAACAAGCTGCCCAGTTAATCGCAAAAGAGCAGGAAGTCCCTGTCTATAAAGACTTAGTAACAGAATCTGAAATTTTGACTACCTTAAGTCGCTTGTCAGGGATTCCAGTCCAAAAACTGACGCAAACGGATGCTAAGAAGTACCTTAACCTTGAAGCAGAACTGCATAAACGTGTCATCGGTCAAGATCAAGCAGTTTCAAGCATTAGTCGTGCGATTCGCCGCAATCAGTCAGGGATTCGCAGTCATAAGCGTCCAATTGGTTCCTTTATGTTCCTAGGGCCGACAGGAGTCGGTAAGACCGAATTGGCAAAGGCTCTGGCAGAAGTTCTCTTTGATGACGAATCAGCCCTTATCCGCTTTGATATGAGTGAATATATGGAGAAATTTGCAGCCAGCCGTCTCAATGGAGCTCCTCCGGGCTATGTGGGCTACGAAGAAGGCGGGGAGTTGACCGAGAAGGTTCGCAATAAACCTTACTCAGTGCTTCTCTTTGACGAGGTAGAGAAGGCCCACCCAGATATCTTCAATGTTCTCTTGCAAGTCTTGGACGACGGTGTCTTGACAGACAGCAAGGGGCGCAAGGTGGACTTTTCAAATACCATCATCATCATGACGTCAAACCTTGGTGCGACAGCCCTTCGTGATGACAAGACAGTTGGTTTTGGGGCTAAGGACATTCGTTTTGACCAGGAAAATATGGAAAAACGAATCTTCGAAGAGTTGAAAAAAGCTTATCGACCAGAGTTTATCAACCGTATTGATGAAAAGG
>CAUSPE010000005.1:0-66514 GCA_963533485.1 uncultured Streptococcus sp. | reverse complement strand
CACGTATCGTATTTGCCAACAAAATGGACAAAATCGGTGCTGACTTCCTTTACTCAGTAAGCACACTTCACGACCGTCTTCAAGCAAACGCACACCCAATCCAATTGCCAATCGGTGCTGAAGATGACTTCCGCGGTATCATCGACTTGATCAAGATGAAAGCTGAAATCTATACTAACGACCTTGGTACAGATATCCTTGAAGAAGATATTCCAGCTGAATACCTTGACCAAGCTCAAGAATACCGTGAAAAATTGGTTGAAGCAGTCGCTGAAACTGATGAAGACTTGATGATGAAATACCTTGAAGGTGAAGAAATCACTAACGAAGAATTGAAAGCTGCTATCCGTAAAGCAACTATCAACGTTGAATTCTTCCCAGTATTGTGTGGTTCTGCCTTCAAGAACAAGGGTGTTCAATTGATGCTTGATGCGGTTATCGACTACCTTCCAAGCCCACTTGATATCCCAGCAATCAAAGGTATCAACCCAGATACAGACGAAGAAGAAACTCGTCCAGCATCTGACGAAGAGCCATTCGCAGCTCTTGCCTTCAAGATCATGACTGACCCATTCGTAGGTCGTTTGACATTCTTCCGTGTATACTCAGGTGTTCTTCAATCAGGTTCTTACGTATTGAACACTTCTAAAGGTAAACGTGAACGTATCGGACGTATCCTTCAAATGCACGCTAACAGCCGTCAAGAAATCGACACTGTTTACTCAGGTGATATCGCTGCTGCCGTTGGTTTGAAAGATACTACTACTGGTGACTCATTGACAGATGAAAAAGCTAAAATCATCCTTGAGTCAATCAACGTTCCAGAACCAGTTATCCAATTGATGGTTGAGCCAAAATCTAAAGCTGACCAAGACAAGATGGGTATTGCCCTTCAAAAATTGGCTGAAGAAGATCCAACATTCCGCGTTGAAACAAACGTTGAAACTGGTGAAACAGTTATCTCTGGTATGGGTGAGCTTCACTTGGATGTCCTTGTTGACCGTATGCGTCGTGAGTTCAAGGTTGAAGCGAACGTAGGTGCTCCTCAAGTATCTTACCGTGAAACATTCCGCGCTTCTACTCAAGCACGTGGATTCTTCAAACGTCAGTCTGGTGGTAAAGGTCAATTCGGTGATGTATGGATTGAATTTACTCCAAACGAAGAAGGTAAAGGATTCGAATTCGAAAACGCAATCGTCGGTGGTGTGGTTCCTCGTGAATTTATCCCAGCGGTTGAAAAAGGTTTGGTAGAATCTATGGCTAACGGTGTTCTTGCAGGTTACCCAATGGTTGACGTTAAAGCTAAGCTTTACGATGGTTCATACCACGATGTCGACTCATCTGAAACTGCCTTCAAGATCGCGGCTTCACTTGCCCTTAAAGAAGCTGCTAAGACTGCACAACCAGCTATCCTTGAGCCAATGATGCTTGTAACAATCACTGTTCCAGAAGAAAACCTTGGTGATGTTATGGGTCACGTAACTGCTCGTCGTGGACGTGTAGATGGTATGGAAGCACACGGTAACAGCCAAATCGTTCGTGCTTACGTTCCACTTGCTGAAATGTTCGGTTACGCAACAGTTCTTCGTTCTGCATCTCAAGGACGTGGTACCTTCATGATGGTATTTGACCACTACGAAGATGTACCTAAGTCAGTACAAGAAGAAATCATTAAGAAAAACAAAGGTGAAGACTAATCAGTCCTCACTCTAGAAGGAAGTCACTTAGTGGCTTCCTTTTTTGTCTTTAACTATTCATTTTTGCTGAATATAGTATACAAATTTGGTCGCTAAGTGAGAAAAATACTAATTCTACCAAGAAAGAAAATATTCTAATTTGATAAATTAAAATAAATAAAGGTTCCTAATTCCGTAGATAACTTAATAAAAATAAGGAAATGATTCATAAATACACTTTTAGATAGAAAATTCAGAAAATTGACTCTTTTGCCTTGAAAATTTTTGAAAAAATGGTATGATAGTAACAAGCTATTTTTTTAAGAGAAGAGAAAGGGGAACAATGGAGAAAATCAGTTTAGAATCTCCTAAGACGGGGTCGGACCTAGTTTTGGAAACACTTCGGGATTTAGGAATTGATACCATCTTTGGTTATCCTGGTGGTGCAGTCTTGCCTTTTTATGATGCGATATACAATTTTAAAGGCATTCGCCACATTCTAGGACGCCATGAGCAAGGTTGTTTGCATGAAGCTGAAGGATATGCCAAATCAACTGGAAAGTTGGGTGTTGCCGTCGTCACTAGCGGACCAGGAGCAACAAATGCCATTACAGGGATTGCGGATGCCATGAGCGATAGCGTTCCCCTTTTGGTCTTTACAGGTCAGGTTGCGCGAGCTGGGATTGGGAAGGATGCCTTTCAGGAGGCGGATATCGTAGGTATTACCATGCCCATTACCAAGTACAATTACCAAGTTCGTGAGACAGCAGATATTCCTCGTATCATTACGGAAGCTGTCCATATCGCAACGACAGGTCGTCCAGGTCCAGTTGTGATTGACTTGCCCAAGGATGTATCAGCCCTAGAGACAGATTTCATCTATTCGCCGGAGGTGAATTTACCAAGTTACCAACCGACACTTGATCCAAATGACATGCAAATCAAGAAAATCTTGAAGCAATTGTCAAAAGCCAAGAAACCTGTTTTGTTAGCAGGGGGCGGTATCAGCTATGCAGAAGCTTCTAAGGAGCTCAATGAATTTGCTGAACGTTACCAAATTCCAGTAGTCACTAGTCTTTTGGGGCAAGGAACCATTGCAACGAGTCATCCGCTCTTCCTAGGGATGGGAGGCATGCACGGTTCTTTCGCAGCCAACATTGCAATGACGGAAGCGGACTTTATGATTAGTATTGGTTGCCGTTTCGATGACCGCTTGACTGGGAACCCTAAGACCTTCGCGAAGAATGCTAAGGTTGCCCATATCGACATTGACCCAGCTGAGATTGGTAAGATTATCAGTGCAGATATTCCTGTAGTGGGGGATGCTAAGAAAGCCTTGCAGATGCTACTGGCAGAACCAACTGTTCATAACAATACTGAAAAGTGGATTGAAAAAGTCACCAAGGACAAGAATCGAGTTCGTTCTTATGATAAGAAAGAACGTGTGGTTCAACCTCAGGCCGTTATTGAACGCATCGGTGAGTTGACGAATGGAGATGCCATTGTTGTCACAGACGTAGGGCAACACCAAATGTGGACAGCTCAGTATTATCCTTACCAAAATGAGCGTCAGTTAGTCACTTCAGGTGGTTTGGGTACCATGGGCTTCGGAGTTCCTGCAGCTATTGGAGCCAAGATTGCCAATCCAGAAAAAGAGGTCATCCTTTTTGTCGGTGATGGTGGTTTCCAAATGACCAACCAAGAGCTAGCAATCCTAAACATCTACAAGGTGCCGATTAAGGTTGTCATGTTGAATAACCACTCACTAGGAATGGTTCGTCAGTGGCAGGAATCCTTCTATGAGGGTAGAACTTCCGAGTCAGTCTTTGATACCCTTCCTGACTTCCAGTTGATGGCACAGGCTTATGGCATCAAAAACTATAAATTTGATAATCCAGAGACGATAGAGAAGGATCTAGAAGTCATTCTGGAGGATGTGCCCATGTTTATCGAGGTGGATATTTCTCGTAAGGAACAGGTCTTACCGATGGTACCAGCTGGTAAGAGCAATCATGAGATGTTGGGGGTGAAGTTCCATGCGTAGAATGTTAACAGCTAGATTGCAAAACCGTTCAGGAGTTTTGAATCGTTTTACAGGTGTCCTTTCTCGTCGTCAAGTCAATATTGAGAGTATCTCAGTTGGTGCGACAGAGAACCCCAATGTATCTCGCATCACCATCATTATTGATGTAGCATCTCATGATGAAGTAGAGCAAATCATTAAACAACTCAATCGTCAGATTGATGTGATTCGTATTCGAGATATCACAGATAAACCACACTTGGAAAGAGAAGTTATCTTGGTAAAAGTATCTGCTCCTGCTGAGAAGCGTGCAGAAATCTTGGCCATTATCCAACCTTTCCGTGCAACGGTAGTAGATGTGGCTCCAAGCTCAATCACCATCCAGATGACGGGAAATGCTGAAAAGAGTGAAGCTTTATTGCGAGTGATTCGACCATACGGTATTAAAAATATCGCTCGTACGGGTGCAACTGGATTTACCCGCGACTAATGCTCCTTGATTTTCAGTGATTATAAAATCCAGTTTAAATTTGTTAAACCAGCCTAAAAGGCAATAAATAATAGAAAAGAGAGAAAAACTATGGCAGTTCAAATGGAATACGAAAAAGATGTTAAAGTAGCAGCGCTTGACGGTAAAAAAATCGCCGTAATCGGTTATGGTTCACAAGGACATGCGCATGCGCAAAACTTGCGTGACTCAGGTCGTGATGTCATTATCGGTGTGCGTCCAGGTAAATCTTTTGACAAAGCAAAAGAAGACGGATTTGACACTTACACAGTAGCAGAAGCAACTAAATTGGCTGACGTTATCATGATTTTGGCACCAGACGAAATCCAACAAGAATTGTACGAAGCAGAAATCGCTCCAAACTTGGAAGCTGGAAATGCAGTTGGATTTGCTCATGGTTTCAATATCCACTTTGAATTTATCAAAGTTCCTGCAGATGTAGATGTCTTCATGTGTGCTCCTAAAGGACCAGGACACTTGGTACGTCGTACTTACGAAGAAGGATTTGGTGTGCCAGCTCTTTATGCAGTTTACCAAGATGCAACAGGAAATGCGAAAAACATTGCTATGGACTGGTGTAAAGGTGTTGGGGCAGCTCGTGTTGGTTTGCTTGAAACAACTTACAAAGAAGAAACTGAAGAAGATCTCTTTGGTGAACAAGCTGTACTTTGTGGTGGTTTGACTGCCCTTATCGAAGCAGGTTTTGAAGTCTTGACAGAAGCAGGCTATGCCCCAGAATTGGCTTACTTTGAAGTTCTTCATGAAATGAAATTGATCGTTGACTTGATCTATGAAGGTGGATTCAAGAAAATGCGTCAATCTATTTCAAACACTGCTGAATACGGTGACTATGTATCAGGTCCACGTGTGATTACTGAGCAAGTTAAAGAAAACATGAAAGCTGTTTTGGCAGATATCCAAAATGGTAAATTTGCAAATGACTTTGTAAATGACTACAAGGCTGGTCGTCCAAAATTAACTGCTTACCGTGAACAAGCAGCTAACCTTGAAATTGAAAAAGTTGGTGCAGAATTGCGTAAAGCAATGCCTTTCGTTGGTAAAAACGACGACGACGCATTCAAAATCTACAATTAATTCTTGTAAAGAGAGACAGAAGGCGAGTTGGGGGTACCTAACTCGTTTTTTATCTTGAACAGTATTTGAGGAGGAGACAATGCTAAGTGCAAAAGATGTGGTGAAAGCCCACAAAGTTTTGAGTGGTGTAGTAGTTGATACACCACTAGAATATGATCATTATTTATCAGAAAAATACCAAGCAAAGATTTATCTCAAAAAGGAGAATGCGCAACGAGTTCGCTCTTTTAAAATTCGTGGAGCCTATTATGCCATTTCTCAACTATCAAAAGATGAACGCGAGCGTGGTGTAGTCTGTGCCTCTGCGGGAAATCATGCCCAAGGTGTCGCCTATACTTGTAATGAGATGAAGATTCCTGCAACCATTTTTATGCCCATTACAACACCGCAACAAAAGATTGGGCAGGTTCGCTTTTTCGGTGGAGAGTTCGTGACAATCAAGTTGGTTGGGGATACCTTTGATGCTTCTGCTAAGGCAGCACAAGAATTTACATTGACAGAAAACCGCACCTTTATCGATCCTTTTGATGATGCGCATGTTCAGGCTGGTCAAGGGACTGTAGCCTATGAAATTCTTGAAGAAGCCCGTAAAGAGTCTATTGATTTTGATACAGTACTTGTACCAGTAGGTGGTGGCGGATTGATTGCCGGTGTTTCTACTTATATTAAGGAAACCAACCCGACTATTGAAGTGATCGGGGTAGAAGCTAATGGTGCTCGCTCTATGAAGGCTGCCTTTGAAGCTGGGGGACCAGTTAAGCTCAAAGAAATTGATAAGTTCGCTGATGGGATAGCCGTACAAAAGGTTGGACAATTGACCTATGAAGCGACTCGTAAGAATGTTGAAACGCTGATTGGGGTGGACGAGGGATTGATTTCTGAAACCTTGATTGATCTTTATTCCAAACAAGGTATTGTAGCAGAACCAGCCGGAGCTGCCAGCGTTGCAGCCTTGGAAGTTTTATCAGACTATATCAAAGGCAAGACGATTTGTTGTATCATTTCTGGAGGAAATAACGATATCAACCGCATGCCAGAGATGGAAGAACGTGCCTTGATTTACGATGGAATCAAGCATTACTTTGTAGTGAATTTCCCACAACGTCCAGGAGCTCTACGAGAGTTTGTAAATGACATTTTGGGGCCAAATGATGACATCACTCGTTTTGAATATATCAAACGAGCAAGCAAGGGGACAGGCCCTGTCTTGATTGGGGTAGCCCTTGCCAATAAGCATGATTATGCTGGATTGATTCATCGAATGGAAAAGTTTGACCCATCTTATATTAATTTGAATGGGAACGAAACGTTGTATAATATGTTAGTTTAAGCTAAAATAAAATTATTATCATATTATTTGCGTAATAATGATGATGGTGCTATAATGATGGTGACGAAAGGGGGAGATTCCCATGGTTTTACAAATTTTACTTGTTTTATTGTTTTTAGTGGTGATTGCATCAGTGATTATGATTAGTTCTGTGTATGTGGTTCGACAACAATCTGTCGCTATCATAGAACGCTTTGGTAAATACCAAAAGTTGAGCAATAGTGGTATTCATTTACGAGCTCCTTTTGGGATTGATAGGATTGCAGCAAGAGTTCAACTACGCTTGTTGCAAAGTGAGATTGTTGTAGAGACAAAGACGCAAGATAATGTATTTGTAACGATGAATGTAGCAACTCAGTATCGAGTAAATGAAAACAATGTCACAGATGCATATTATAAATTGATGCGTCCAGAAGCCCAAATTAAATCCTATATTGAAGATGCTTTGCGTTCATCTGTACCAAAGCTAACCCTAGATGAGTTGTTTGAGAAGAAGGATGAAATCGCCTTAGAAGTTCAAAAACAAGTGGCTGAAGAAATGTCTACGTATGGGTATATCATTGTCAAAACGCTGATTACTAAGGTTGAACCTGATGCTGAAGTAAAACAATCAATGAATGAAATTAACGCGGCTCAACGTAAGAGAGTTGCGGCGCAAGAGCTTGCTGAAGCAGATAAGATTAAAATCGTGACCGCAGCAGAAGCTGAAGCAGAAAAAGATCGCCTACATGGTGTAGGGATTGCAGAGCAGCGTAAAGCAATTGTTGACGGACTAGCTGATTCTATCCAAGAGTTAAAGGGAGCCAATGTTGAGCTAACTGAAGAACAAATCATGTCTATCCTATTAACGAACCAGTATTTAGATACGTTGAATAATTTTGCAGATAAAGAGGGTAATAATACAATCTTTCTACCAGCAAATCCTAATGGAGTTGAGGATATAAGAACTCATATATTGTCGGCTTTAAAAGCCAAATAAAAATATGCAGAATAATATAGTTACGACGAATATATGTTTTTTTATTGACAAACGAAATAAAAACGTATACAATTAAGTATTGTAAAGAATAATTTAGGAGAAGAACATGGCTAAGTCGAACTTTGAAAAAGTAGAAGCAGTTGTTGGCTGGGTTCGTGATAAGAAAATCACAGGCTACCGTATCTCTAAAGAAACGAATGCGCGTGAAATGTCTATCATTGCTCTAGCACAAGGACGCGCAAAAGTTAAAAATATTTCATTCGAAACAGCTCTTGGTTTAATCGATTTCTATGAAAAAAATCATGAAAAATTTGAAGATTAAACTGTGGTCACAGGCAGATTCCTGAATCGGGTCTGCCTTTTTCTTTACAAATACAAACTAAAAAGACTGCATTCCTTATGCAGTCTTTGTTTATTAGCTGAGATAACGTTGAAGAAATTCTTTTGTCCGGTCTTCTTTAGGATTTGTAAAGAGTTCTTCAGGCCTGCCTTCTTCAGCAATGACGCCCTTATCCATAAAGATGACACGGTGAGAGACATCGCGAGCGAATTCCATTTCGTGGGTTACGACGATCATGGTCAAGCCTTCTTGAGCCAAATCTTGCATAATTTTGAGAACTTCTCCGACCATTTCTGGGTCAAGGGCAGATGTTGGTTCATCGAAGAGAATGGCATCAGGATTCATGGAGAGTGCGCGGGCGATAGCCACGCGTTGTTTCTGCCCACCTGAGAGTTGCTTCGGCTTGGCTTGCCAGTAACGTTCTCCCATGCCAACTTTTTCGAGATTCTCTTTGGCAATTTTTTCGGCTTCAGAGTGATCACGTTTAAGGACAGTCGTCTGAGCGACGATTGTATTTTCGAGGACATTCAGATTTTCAAAGAGATTGAAAGATTGGAAAACCATACCGAGTTTTTCACGATAATGGGTGAGGTTATAGCCTTTTTCTAAGACATTTTCTCCTCGATAGAGAATCTCTCCCTCTGTAGGTGTTTCGAGTAAATTAATTGAACGAAGGAAGGTTGATTTTCCGCTTCCAGAGCTCCCGATGATGGAAATAACCTCTCCTTTATGGACGGTGAGGGAAATATCTTTTAGCACTTCGTTTTGCCCATAGGATTTTTTGAGGTGTTTGATTTCAAGGATTGGTTGTGTCATTTTTTCAAATCCTCCGTTTGCATTTGGTTAGCACCTGTAGTGTAAGTATCCATGTCCATACGACGTTCGATGAAGCGTAGGATACGGGTCACAGTAAAGGTGAGGACAAAGTAAATCACGGCGATGATGGTAAAGGTCTGGAAGTATTGATAGGTTTGTGTTGCTACAGTATTTCCTGAGAAATAAAGCTCAACAACTGAAATAACGTTCAATACAGAGGTATCTTTGATATTGATGACAAACTCATTACCAGTAGCAGGTAGAATATTACGGACAACCTGAGGTAGGACAATCTTACGCATGGTTTGATTGTGGGTCATACCAAGAGCAGTTGCAGCTTCAAACTGTCCTTTGTCAACTGCTAGAATACCACCACGAACGATCTCTGTCATGTAGGCACCCGTGTTGATTGAGACGATGAAGATAGCAGCTAGTGTGCGGTCAAGGTTGATACCAAAAGCTTGGGCAGTTCCATAGTAGATAACCATGGATTGAACAATCATTGGTGTACCACGGAAGATCTCGATATAGACATTGAGAATCCAACCGACTAGTTTCTGTAGGGCGTACATTGCCTTGTTCTCAGATAGTGGAGCGGTACGGAAGACCCCAATCGCAAGTCCGATAAGGAGACCTGTGATGGTCCCGATAATGGAGATTAAGAGTGTGATACCAGCACCACGCAAGAGTTGTTGCCAGTTTTCAGAAAGGATCTTAGCGACTTGGCTAAAGAAACTACTTTCTTCCTCCGTTGTTGTAGACTCCACAGGTTGCTCTTTGATCATACGATCCATGAGGGCTACTTGCTCATCCTTAGAGATGGTTTCGATGCTTGCATTGATTTGGCTGATGCGACTGTCATCTTTACGAAGTCCAATGGCAATAGCTGTATCTTCTTCGCCAGTTTTGAAACCTGGTTGGGGTTGAATCATTTTGAACTTAGCGTTAGCAGACTCAGCAGTCATTGCTTCAGGTCGTTCAGAAACATAGGCATCAATAACACCAGCTTCCAGAGCTTGACGCATCTGAGCGAAGTCACCCATAGCAGTTTCTTTTTTGGCACCTGGAATTTGGGAAATCAGATCATAAAGATAAACACCTTGTTGAGACGTGATTTTTGCTCCGCTAAAGTCCTCTAAAGATTTGGCATTCGCGTAGGCAGAGTCCTTTTTTACCAATAGAACTGGTTCGCTAGTATAGTAACTGCTTGAAAAAGCAATTTCTTGTTTGCGTTCAGCCGTTGGGCTCATACCGGCAATGATCATATCGATTTTGCCAGAAGTAAGGGCTGGAACAAGTCCTTCCCATTTTGTTTTCACGACCAAAGGTTCCTTGCCTAGGTCTTTGGCAATCTTTTTAGCGATTTGAACATCGTAACCATTGGCATATTGGTTGGTACCGTCGATTTTGACAGCGCCGTTACTATCGTCGTCTTGAGTCCAGTTAAAGGGAGCGTATGCTGCCTCCATCCCGATGCGTAAATATTCGTCGGCTTGGACTTGGCTAACTAGTCCCAGTGTAAGGGCTAGGCTAGCAAGGATAGATAAGCATAATTTTTTCATGTTTTCTCCTATTTCTAGTCTAAAAATGACTCTCTCTATTGTATCTAAAAATAGTGAGATTTTCAATACAAGTAAGCCTTTACTTATAAAAAATGATATAATAGTAAAAAGATTGAGAGGGAACCGATTATGAAAAAAAGATGGCTGTTGGCTTTGGTATTTGCTTATTTATTATTTATACCGAGCCTGGTTTTTGCAGTAGACTTTGATATCTTATCCTATCAGGGTGATTTGAATATTCATGCAGATAATACTGCAATTTTTAAGGAAACAATTACCTACCGCTTTGGAGATGATTATAATGGTCAGTTAGTTGGACTAGGGAAAGCTGGGAAAATGCCAGGAGGATTTGACATTGATCCCGATCCAATCGTTCAGGTCTCTAAAAATGGAAGAATTGTTCAAAATGCTTCCTTCTATACTATGGAGGAAGAGGACGGCTACAAGGTAAAAATTTACAATGCTGGATATGCTGGAGATACTGTTCGGGTAACGGTTACCTGGAAACTAACAAACCTTCTTTTCTTATATAAGGACATCGCAGAGCTAAATTGGCAACCCTTGACAGATAGTACTGGAGACATCAAAGAGATTGAGTTCAAGGTCAGCTCAGATACTCCAGCAGAGAAACTCTATTTTCATGCAGGCCAACTCCTAAGGGACTCTAGTGTTGAAAAAGTAAATAATCTCTATTATGTCAAAATGAAAGACCTTCCTAGAAAGCGACAAATCGAATTACACGCATACTGGCCGAGAAGTGCTTTTGCAGGAGCTCCAGATCAAGGATTAGAGGAAGAACGTTTAACCGATTTTAACCGGATTGAAAGCAATATAGCAACAGAAAAAGCGCAAAGTGAGATAATGATGAAATGGGTGTTCCCCGTCATTTTTATGAGCCTCTTACTTTTAGTTCCTCTCTTCTATAGGATGTTTCGTCAGAGTACAAGCATTAAAAAGGTCTTTCCAAAAGATCATCGACTCTACGAACCACCGATGGATTTGCCTCCGATGGTTTTAGCAGAAGCAGTGTATTCAACCTCCTTAGAGGAAGTCAATCCCCTAAACAAATCAGGGTTTGGTAAATTTACTTTTGAACGTTTGATTCAGGCAACCTTGTTGGATTTAGTAGATCGAGGTCATTTATCTATTTTCCAAGGTGATGAGGAACCTTATTTACGAATTATCAGTGAAAAAGGCTTATCAAATTTTGAGAAGGAATGCCTGCGCATGACTTTGTCAAATAAGAAAGAATTGGCTATTTCAGAGCTCTTCCCTGATTACCAAGTTTCATCTTCCCTTTACCGTGGTGCCAAAGAGTCAGATGAAAAACATATCCGAGAAACAGGCTCGCGTCTCAAACGCTCCTTTGAAGGAAGACTTCAACGCATTCAGTCTTGTGTCAAGGATAAGGTCCATGTACTTTGTATCCCAAGCTACTATCGTCCCTTGACAAGTGAGGAACGCCGCCTTGCTCTCGGGATGCGAGTTTGTTCAGCCATAACAGCTCTAGGTGGACTGCTATTCTTTTACTATAGTTGGAAAACACATGGCTTCTTTTCGATCCCGTTTCTACTTTTAGGATTGACAGGATTAGGAGCTAGTTTCTGGGTTTACCTTGCCACGCGAGGAGCCTATCGCGATGGAGTTCTAACAGAGGAAGGAGCGGAGATCTTCTATCTTTGGACCAGTTTTGAAAATATGCTTCGCGACATCGCTCATCTGGATCAGGCCGAGCTAGAGAGCATCGTCCTTTGGAATCGTCTACTGGTCTATGCGACTCTCTTTGGTTATGCCAAGAAGGTGAGCAAGTTAATAAAAGTTCGCCATATTCAGCTTGAAAATCCAGATTTGAATCTTTATGTAGCCTATGGTTGGCACTCACAGTTCTACACCTCAACTGCACAAATCAAGCAATATACTGCTGTCGCAAATACAGCTAGCAATTACTCTGTATCTTCTGGAAGTGGTTCTTCAGGTGGAGGATTCTCAGGAGGCGGAGGCGGTGGTAGCATCGGCGCCTTCTAAAAAATCTATCGCAACATCTGAAATTATGTTATAATAGAGGACAGAAAAAGGAGTAATGTATGTATTTTATTGAAATTTTGAAGTCAATCTTTTTTGGGATTGTTGAAGGAATTACAGAATGGTTGCCCATTTCAAGTACTGGCCACTTGATCTTGGTTGAAGAATTTGTACAATACAAGGACCAAAATGAAGCCTTCATGTCCATGTTTAATGTTGTCATTCAGCTTGGTGCCATTTTAGCAGTTATGGTCATTTACTTTAATAAGCTTAATCCCTTCAAACCTGGTAAAACTAAGGTAGAAGTTCGTAGAACTTGGCAATTGTGGTCAAAAGTCTTCGTTGCGACCTTGCCTTTGCTATTGGTCTTTAAATTAGATGATTGGTTTGATGCCAACTTCCATAACATGGTTTCAGTTGCAATCATGTTGATTATCTATGGTGTTGCCTTTATCTACCTTGAAAAACGAAATAAGGCGCAAGCCATTGAACCAACAGTAACAGAGCTTGACAAGCTGCCTTATAAAACAGCCCTTTACATTGGGCTCTTCCAAGTCCTCGCTCTTTTCCCAGGAACGAGCCGTTCAGGTGCGACGATTGTTGGTGGTTTGTTAAATGGAACGAGCCGCTCTGTCGTAACAGAGTTTACCTTCTATCTCGGAATTCCTGTTATGTTCGGAGCTAGTGCTTTAAAGATTTTCAAATTTATCAAAGCAGGTCAACTCTTGAGTTTTGGACAACTGTTCTTGCTCTTGGTTGCTATGGGTGTTGCCTTTGCAGTCAGCATGGTTGCCATTCGTTTCTTGACCAGCTATGTGAAGAAGCACGACTTTACACTCTTTGGTAAATACCGTATCGTACTCGGTAGTGTTTTGTTGCTCTATAGTTTTGTGCGTTTATTTGTATAAGTTGAAAATAGAAAAAAATAGGATAGTTCGCCAAAAAAACATTTGGGGAACTATCCTATTTTTTTATAATCGTTTAGTTTATTTTTTATTACATCATTATATCGCCTTGTCCTACGTTTATCCACGGCTTTAAAAGTAAACGAAAAGATTGTATTTAATTTGATTGACTTAAAATTTCTTGGATCAAAGATTCATCAAAAATATCTAGTCCGATGGATTGAAGCATAAATTGTAAAAAATAGATACGATCAACTATTTTTTCGGAAGAATTTTCAAAAATACTCCCTTCTACCCAAAAGTTAGTCAAAAGCAAGATTGTCTCGGCTGCTTCATTAGGGAAGGGGATAGGTTGGATGGACTGATCTTCTATTCCTTTTTTTATAATATCTGCAATAAGGGGAGTTCCTATACGCAGATTATAACGGATAATAGTCAGCATGAACTCCGCATCAAGAGGTGCGTGATTCAACATTTCGTAGTTAGTTTTCTGACTTTTTAAACTAAACTGAAAGGTTTCTTTGAGCTGTTCTCTTCCAGTCAAATGACTGGTAGATTTAAGCCAGTCTAGCAATTCCTTTTCCATCAATTGATAACGCTGTTTTAAAACTGCAAAAAAAATTTCATCTTTTGATTGAAAATGGTGATAAATGGCTCCTTTTGAAATGCCAGCTGTTTGCGCTATGTTTTGTACACTTGTTTTTTCATAGCCGTTGTGAATAAAAAGCTGTGAAGCTGTTGATAAAATTTTTTCAATCATTGCTTGAGATTTTTCTGTTTTTGCGACCATTGGGTTCCTTCTCTCTGTTATAATAGATTTATTTTATCAAAAAAAGAAGAAAAGGTAATATTTGAGCGTCTAACAAGCCTCCTTCTTAAGAAAACCACTCTACTTTTTTAATTTTGCTTCTATACGTTTGATGTGATACAAGTTTGAGAGAACTGAAATCCCACCAATGGCCATTATTCCTAAACCATTCCAAGGACTAAACAAAGTAGTGATGAGCCCACCAGTAAGTGTAGCATATCCACATTTCACTCCCAAACGAGAATGTCGGATACCGCTCTCTCCTTGTGTTAATCGGTAAAGCTGTTCTTTTTGCAGTTTTATTTGCTTTTGAATGGCTTCGTGATGACGTATTTGTTGTTGACGTACTCGTTGATTTTGTTTTGCAATAGAATCGATTGTTTTTTCTAGCATAGTTTTTTTCATGTTAAGCCCTTTCTTTTAAAGACCGACCAGACGGTATTTTTATATTTTCTAGTTTAACAAATAAAAATGAAGGTGTCAACACCTACCACTTATGAGAAAAAGTTTTTTTATTAGGAACTATCTGAAATCTATCTCACATTTTTAGTTTTAAGTGTTGGAGTTAATACTTACTTAAAACCAACTGCTCCTTTTCATTAATAAACTGTCAAAAAATATTGTAGTCCAAGTATATGCGTGGGAATGTCCCTTGGAAATTATAGTATATATCCTAGTACAAATGCGGTAGGACATCAAACTAAACTATATTTCTCAAAAGCATTCAGTTTTCTAGCAAAAGAGAGAGGGAATAAGAGGAAAAGGCTTTCTTGAATTAGGAATTATTAGAGTCTAAAAAGGGAATAATACTAATACAGCCTGCCGAATGCTGGTCAGCAATTTAAGATAGTACCTCAGACTGTTTTAGTGGTTAGCTACCACGATCTAAAAATTATTTTTAAAACAGAATGAGGCTGAAACACTTTTGTTCCAACCTCATTTGATTTAAACCAATGCCCTCTTTGAGGATTTAAAATCCTGTCACTGTAATTCCTAGTAAACGAATACCTTTTTCTTTGCCAGCTAGTTCTTCGTAGAGTTGAAGGGCAGTTTGAGAAATCTGACTAGCGTCCTGTGTTGCTTGTGGGAGGCTTTTTCGTCTAGTCAGAGTGGAGAAGTCAGCATATCGTATTTTTAGGATAATGATTTTTCCAGCTTTGTCCTGCTTGCTGAGATTGTGAGCTACCTTTTCGGAGAGAAGAGTCAGCTCTTTTTTGATGTCTTCTTCTACTTGTAGGATCTTTCCATAGGTTTTTTCCTTGCCAATGGACTTACGAATGCGATCGGACTTGACCGGTGAGTTATGAATACCTCTTGCCTTTCGATAAAGGTCAAAACCGAGTCTGCCGAAGCGATCAATTAAAGTGACTTCTGAGACGTTCAATAAGTCCGCACCAGTATAAATACCCATTTCATGAAGGCGTTCAACTGTTTTTTTGCCCACACCGTGAAATTTAGCAATGTCCATTTGTTTGAGAAAGTCTTGGGCCTGATCTGGGAGGATAACTGTTAAACCATGCGGTTTTTGATAGTCACTGGCCATTTTAGCTAAGAATTTGTTATAAGAGACGCCTGCAGAAGCAGTCAGGTGTAGTTCCTGCCAGATATCCTCTTGGATGAGGCGGGCTATTTTGACAGCAGACTTGATACCGAGTTTATTTTCCGTCACATCTAAGTATGCCTCGTCAATACTCATAGGTTCAATCAAATCAGTGTATCGTTTAAAAATAGCACGAATCTCAAGCCCCACTGCCTTATACTTTTCATAATTTCCAGAGATAAAGACAGCTTGGGGACAGCGCTCATAAGCTTCTTTAGAGCTCATGGCTGAATGAACACCAAAAGCTCGTGCCTCATAGCTACAGGTAGAAACGACACCACGCCCACCTGTTTGTCTGGGGTCGCTTCCGATAATGACAGGTTTGCCCTTTAACTTGGGATTATCTCTTATTTCCACCGCAGCAAAAAAGGCATCCATGTCGATATGGATGATTTTTCTGGACAGATCATTTATCAATGGAAATATGAGCATTCCAATCCCTTTCTAGTGTCATTTTCTATTTATTATACCCTTTTTTCTGAAAAAAAGGGAAAGTTCAACCTGACTTTCAAAAATATAATACAGATAAGAATAAAAAAGAGACTGTATTATAAAAGAAAGCGTCTAAAATGCCGATTTTCTCTTGTTGAAATCGGTTACTGTATGGTATACTTGACTCAAGAATGTAACAGATAACTGTTACTAGAAAAAAGAGGACATTAACATGGTTGTTAAGACAGTTGTTGAAGCACAAGATATTTTTGATAAAGCTTGGGAAGGCTTCAAAGGCGTAGATTGGAAAGAAAAAGCAAGTATTTCTCGCTTCGTTCAAGCTAACTACACACCTTACGATGGAGATGAAAGTTTCCTTGCTGGACCAACAGAACGTTCACTTCACATCAAAAAAATCGTAGAAGAAACAAAAGCACACTACGAAGAAACTCGTTTCCCAATGGACACTCGTCCAACATCTATTGCTGATATTCCTGCTGGGTTTATTGACAAAGAAAACGAATTGATCTTTGGTATCCAAAACGATGAACTCTTCAAATTGAACTTCATGCCAAAAGGTGGTATCCGTATGGCTGAAACTACTTTGAAAGAAAATGGATACGAACCAGATCCAGCTGTTCACGAAATCTTCACTAAATACGTAACAACAGTTAACGACGGTATCTTCCGTGCCTACACTTCAAACATCCGTCGTGCTCGTCACGCTCACACTGTAACTGGTCTTCCAGATGCTTACTCACGTGGACGTATCATCGGTGTTTACGCACGTCTTGCTCTTTACGGTGCAGACTACTTGATGCAAGAAAAAGTAAACGACTGGAATGCAATCGAAGAAATCGATGAAGAAACAATCCGTCTTCGTGAAGAAATAAACCTTCAATACCAAGCATTGCAACAAGTTGTTCGCTTGGGTGACCTTTACGGAGTTGATGTTCGCAAACCAGCGATGAACGTTAAAGAAGCTATCCAATGGGTTAACATCGCCTTCATGGCTGTCTGCCGTGTTATCAACGGTGCTGCTACATCTCTAGGACGTGTGCCAATCGTATTGGACATCTTTGCAGAACGTGACCTTGCTCGTGGTACATTTACTGAATCAGAAATCCAAGAATTCGTTGATGATTTCGTTATGAAACTTCGTACAGTTAAATTTGCTCGTACAAAAGCTTATGACCAATTGTACTCAGGTGACCCAACCTTCATCACAACTTCTATGGCTGGTATGGGTAACGATGGTCGTCACCGTGTTACTAAGATGGACTACCGTTTCTTGAACACTCTTGACAACATCGGTAACTCTCCAGAGCCAAACTTGACAGTTCTTTGGACTGATAAATTGCCATACAACTTCCGTCGCTACTGTATGCACATGAGCCACAAACACTCTTCTATCCAATACGAAGGTGTAACAACAATGGCTAAAGACGGATATGGAGAAATGAGCTGTATCTCATGCTGTGTGTCACCACTTGACCCAGAAAACGAAGATCAACGCCACAACATCCAGTACTTCGGTGCTCGTGTAAACGTTCTTAAAGCCCTTCTTACTGGTTTGAACGGTGGTTACGACGATGTTCACAAAGACTACAAAGTATTTGACATCGATCCTATCCGTGACGAAGTTCTTGAATTCGAATCAGTTAAAGCGAACTTTGAAAAATCTCTTGACTGGTTGACTGACACTTACGTAGATGCTTTGAACATCATCCACTACATGACTGACAAGTACAACTACGAAGCTGTTCAAATGGCCTTCTTGCCAACTAAACAACGTGCTAACATGGGATTCGGTATCTGTGGATTTGCTAACACTGTTGATACATTGTCAGCTATCAAGTACGCTACTGTTAAACCAATCCGTGACGAAAATGGCTACATCTACGATTACGAAACAATCGGTGAATACCCACGTTGGGGTGAAGATGACCCACGTTCAAACGAATTGGCAGAATGGTTGATCGAAGCTTACACAACTCGTCTACGTAGCCACAAACTTTACAAAGACGCAGAAGCTACAGTATCACTTTTGACAATCACATCTAACGTTGCTTACTCTAAACAAACTGGTAACTCACCAGTCCACAAAGGTGTATACCTCAACGAAGATGGTTCTGTGAACTTGTCTAAACTTGAATTCTTCTCACCAGGTGCTAACCCATCTAACAAAGCTAAAGGTGGATGGTTGCAAAACTTGAACTCACTTGCTAGCCTTGACTTTGGTTACGCAGCTGACGGTATCTCATTGACAACTCAAGTTTCTCCACGTGCTCTTGGTAAGACTCGTGACGAACAAGTTGATAACTTGGTAACAATCCTTGATGGTTACTTTGAAAACGGTGGACAACACGTTAACTTGAACGTTATGGACTTGAACGATGTTTACGAAAAGATCATGTCAGGTGAAGACGTTATCGTACGTATCTCTGGATACTGTGTAAACACTAAATACCTCACTCCAGAACAAAAAACTGAATTGACACAACGTGTCTTCCACGAAGTTCTTTCAATGGATGACGCATTGAGCTAAGATTCAATTAGAATGAAAAGAAAGCTAGTCTATAGGACTGGCTTTTTTCTATATCTAAAAGATAAATTTTCGACATATCATATGAAAAATACTGAGAAATTTTGTTAATTCTGGTGACAAAGTGTTGAAATTCAGGAGAATAATATAATAAATTCTTATAAAAACTTATTTTCTAGTTATTAAACTTGAATAGATTGTATTGAGATGTTATAATATAATAGATAAACTCTAGTTAGTGATAGGGGTTGTCAAAATGGTATGATGTAATCTCTTAGGGAGATTAGAAATAAAAATTTCATATAGAAAAGAGGAGAAGAAATGTCGAAAAGCAAAGCGTTAAATATGCTTTCTAAATTTTCTGCGTTAGCTTTTGCTATTTTAGCTCTAGCATCTGTTTTGGTAGGGATTGTTAAAGCAGATAATCCTGTTTCAAAAGAATTGACACAAGTAATTACAGGCATTGATCTGTTAGATGCTTCAGATACTAAGCAAAATGTGAGTTCAGAAGGAGATTTCTCGCTTCGTACGAATTTAGCATATAAGCTTCGCGTGACCTTTGATCTCAAACAGTATAATGAACATTTGAATAATGGAGATTATTTTACCTTTGATATACCTGCTCCTATGGCAGTTTATGAAGGGAGTCAGGATTTAATTGATCCGACAACAAAAGTTACTATTGGAGAAGCTGAAGTGACTTCAAATGGTACTGATCAAGGTGGGAAAGCAAAAATCACCTTGAAAAATTTGGATAAATATCTAGAGAAAACTGGTGGAGATAAGGTAAAGGATGTGTCAGGGAATTTTTCTGTTACTTTTAGATTCTTAAAGGATCAGAATAAAACCCGCATTAATTTTAATTCATCCTCATTGAAGCAAGAAGTGACTCATATTTATTCATCAAAAACAATTGATGGTCCCAAAGTTGGTACTGAAAATTATGCTAAAATTGGGGGTCGTGCTGCCCTTGAAAATTGGAACTCTCCAAAACTGGCTGAGATTGGTTCGGTTAGCAAGGGAGATGCATGGTCTACCTGGCGTGTACGTGTAAATACAGAGAAACAAGACTTAGGACAAAATATTGTATTACATGATACTATACCAAATGATGATACTAGTTACACTCCTGCACAGTATATTCCTGAGACTCTAAAAGTGTATAAGGCAAATATCACTGTTGGGACTTCTGCTGTTCCAGATGATGCAGTTTTGTTAACTGAGGGACAAGACTATACCGTTTCGTGGAACGAAAACTATACTTCATTTGATATCATTTTTAAAGATGGAACGACCTCTTATATAGTCTCTTATAACACAACAACTCCTAATGATGGAAGTAAAGTAGGAAATAGGGTTGCTCTGTCATTGGCTGACGGGACTAAATTAGCACAGAATACAAGTCGTCCGGGAGCACTTGATATGACAGCTGAGGCGACATCTTTGATTTCTGGTACGATTGTAGCATCTACTGCTTACCAAATTAAGATTCATAAGACTGATGCCTTCACTCTTGCTCCGGTTTCGGGTGCGGTATATACTGTGACAGCAGCAGATGATGCAAGTGAAACAACAGAAGTGACTACGAATGAAAAAGGAGTAGCGCTTACGAAAACTTATGATCAAAAATGGGAAGGTAAAACGTTTAAGATCAAAGAGAAGACTGCTCCAGCAGGTTATAAACTAGATGAAAAAGAGTATACAGTCAAACTCGGTGCTGCGGGTTCTACTATTCATCTTAAAGACGAACCTGTTCCAGCTGTATTCAATGTGACGGCTAAGAAAGTAGTAGAAGGACGTACAGATAAACTTCCAAAAGCAGATGAGTTTACCTTTAACCTGTTTACTGCAGAGAACTTGAAGGATCCTGTAGCTACAGCAAAATCAAAAGCTGATGGGACTATTACCTTTGAGAATCTCCAAGTAAAAGGTGCGGGAACTTATCACTACATCATCAAAGAAGACACTTCAACAGCAGTTACAGGCGTTACATTTGATACAGAAGCCAAGGAAGTTACTGTAGCAGCAACTTTCCAAAGTGGAGTTTTAACAGCAACTGTCACATCTGCAGAACCAAATTTCACTAACACCTATAAAGCAACTCCAGCTAAAGAAACTATCACAGCTAAGAAAGTCTTGAACGGTAAAGAACTTGAAGCTGATAAATACGAATTCGAGCTTAAAGAAGGTGACAAAGTTGTTTCAACAGCTAAAAACGCTGCAGACGGCACCGTTACTTTCAAAGAAATTGAGTTCGAAACAGCAGGTGATTACACTTACACTATCACTGAAAAAGCGGGTAGTGAAAAAGGTGTGACATACGATACTGCTAAACACGAAGTTAAGGTAAAAGTTACAGATAACGGTGCAGGTCAACTTGTTGCAACTGTTACAGGTAACAACCCAACCTTCACTAACACTTATAAAGCAGCTCCAGCAAAAATTGCTATTGAAGCTAAAAAAGTTTTGAATGGTAAAGAGCTAGAGATAGATGAGTTTGAGTTTGAACTGAAAGAGGGTGACAAGGTTGTTGCGACAGCAAAGAATGCTGCTGGTGGATTAATTCGTTTTTCTGAAATTAGCTATTCAACAGCAGGAGTATATAACTATACTATTACAGAAAAGGTTGGCAATAAACTTGGTGTAACTTATGATAAAACAGAACATCCAGTAACTGTAGAAGTGAAAGATAATGGCTCAGGTCAACTTGTCGCGACAGTTACAAGTGAAACACCAGTTTTCGTTAATGACTATAAAGCGGAACCTGCGCAGGCTACAATCAAGGCTAAGAAAGTCTTGAAAGGAAAAGCGCTTGAAGCTGATGCTTACACATTTGAACTGAAAGAAGGTTCAGACCTTGTAGCAACGGCTAAGAATACTGCCTCAGGAGAAGTTGTCTTCAACGTCACTTTCTCAGCAGCAGGCGATTACGCTTACACTATTACTGAAAAAGCTGGTGACGATAAAACAATCACTTATGATCAAAATGCGTATGAAGTGTTCGTCACTGTTGCGGATGATGGTAAAGGCCAATTGGTTGCGACTGTAGAAGATGCGGATACAGAACGGGTCTTCACAAACACTTATACAGCACCAGCTCCAACAGCTACATCAGCAACACTTGAGTTTACGAAAGAATTGACTGGTCGTGCTTTGGTTGATGGTGAGTTCCACTTTGAATTGTACAAAGATGGACAAAAAATTGATACAAAAACAAACCAAGGTGGAAAAGTAACATTTAATGCAATCAACTATGATGCAGAAGGTGAGTATACTTATACTGTAAAAGAAGTGAGTGCCGGAGCAACTGGTATTACTTACGATACAGAAAAGACTGTGGTGGTAAAAGTAACCAAAGATGCAGCAACCAACACTTTGAAGGCAGCTGTTGAATATCCAGCAGGTAGTGTCTTCAAGAATAGCTTCAAAGCACCAGCGGTAGAAGCTACGATTGAAGCAACTAAGAAACTTGAAGGTAAAGAACTTGCGGCTGATGCTTATACTTTCGAATTGAAAGAGAAAGGCGCCGTTGTAGCTACAGCTAAGAATACTGCCGAAGGTAAAGTAGCCTTTGTTCGTTCATTCGAAGAAGCAGGTACTTACACTTATACCTTGGTTGAAAAAGTTGGTAAGGAAGAGGGTATTGAATACGATAAGACCGAGCATACCGTAACAGTCACTGTAGTTGCGGATGGTCAAGGTCTCTTGACTGCAAAGGTTTCGTATGCCGATGGTAAAGAAGTTGTATTTACAAATAAATACACTGTTCCAACACCAACGCCAGAACCAAATCCATCTCCAAATAATCCAGGAACAACGCCAGATCCAGCACCAACACCAGATCCAGCTCCAAATAATCCAGGAACAACGCCAGATCCAGCACCAACACCAGATCCAACGCCAAATAATCCAGGAACAAATCCAACTCCAGGAACAGAACCAACTGATCCAGGAAAAAAAGAGGATCCAAAACAAACACCTCCAGCTACGGAGACTAAAGGTAAAGCTGAACTTCCAAACACAGGGGAAGCAACCTCTCTCCTTTCTGCACTTGGATTTGCAGTCTTGGCATTGAGTGGATTGGTATTCTTCGTAAAACGTAAAGCTTAGGCTTTCGTAGGAGAAACATGAAACTTGGTAAGTGAGAATATTCCTTCTCTCTTAAACTTGATAGAGAAAGTCTCTAGAAAATTCGTTTTCTAGGGACTTTTTTGTACTTCGAAAAAACTTTTTAAAAAATAGTCAAATTTGGTCAAAAAGTTATTGACTTTTACTGACCAATGTGATATAGTAGAAACATAAGGAAAATGAATTCCTTAGAAAACTTCATTTTCAATGACTCTATTTCTTGAAAATGTATAATAGATACCCTAGAAAGGGGTGAGGCCTATGTTAAATCTAACAGACTTTGAAAAGAAGATGATAAAAGGCTTATTTAAAAAAGAAAAACCAGAAATTATACGTAGAGTAGCTATTTAGCTAGTCTAAATTTTTTAAAACAAAGGTCAAAGATAGTCAATATCAGAGATCGCAAATAATTAACAATAAACGAGGTAAAAAATATGAATAACAACTTTAATAACTTTAACAACATGGATGATTTATTTAACCAATTGATGGGTGGTATGCGAGGATACAGTTCTGAAAACCGTCGCTACTTAATCAATGGACGCGAAGTGACACCTGAGGAATTTGCTCATTATCGTGCAACTGGGCAATTACCAGGAAATACAGAAACTGATGGACAAATGTCACAACAGGCTTCAGGTATGAAACAAGATGGTGTTCTTGCTAAATTAGGTCGAAACTTGACAGCAGAAGCGCGTGAGGGCAAGTTGGATCCTGTTATCGGACGAAACAAGGAAATTCAAGAAACCTCTGAAATCCTTTCACGCCGTACCAAAAACAATCCCGTTCTGGTCGGAGACGCAGGTGTTGGTAAGACAGCAGTTGTCGAAGGTCTAGCACAAGCTATTGTGAACGGAGATGTCCCAGCTGCTATTAAGAATAAAGAAATTATTTCCATTGATATCTCAGGTCTTGAGGCTGGTACTCAATACCGTGGTAGCTTTGAAGAAAACGTTCAAAACTTAGTCAATGAAGTGAAAGAAGCAGGAAATATCATCCTCTTCTTTGATGAAATTCACCAAATTCTCGGTGCTGGTAGCACTGGTGGAGACAGTGGTTCTAAGGGGCTTGCGGATATTCTCAAGCCAGCTCTCTCTCGTGGAGAATTGACCGTGATTGGGGCAACAACTCAAGACGAACACCGTAATACTATCTTGAAGAATGCAGCTCTTGCTCGTCGTTTCAACGAAGTCAAGGTCAATGCTCCTTCAGCAGAGGATACTTTTAAAATCCTTCAAGGAATTCGTGACCTCTATCAACAACACCACAATGTCATCTTGCCAGACGAAGTCTTGAAAGCAGCAGTGGATTATTCTGTCCAATACATTCCTCAACGTAGCTTGCCTGATAAGGCTATCGACCTTGTCGATGTAACGGCAGCTCACTTGGCAGCTCAACATCCGGTAACAGATGTTCATGCTGTTGAACGTGAAATTGAGGCAGAAAAAGACAAGCAAGAAAAAGCAGTTGAGGCAGAAGATTTTGAAGCAGCTCTCAATGCCAAAACTCGCATTGCAGAATTGGAGAAAAAAGTCGAAAACCACACAGAAGATATGAAAGTGACTGCCACTGTCAATGATGTGGCCGAGTCCGTAGAGCGTATGACTGGTATTCCAGTATCACAAATGGGAGCGTCAGACATCGAACGTTTGAAAGATATGGCTCATCGTTTGGAACACAAGGTTATCGGCCAAGACAAGGCGGTTGAAGCTGTAGCTCGTGCTATCCGTCGTAACCGTGCAGGATTTGATGAAGGCAATCGCCCAATCGGTAGCTTCCTCTTTGTAGGGCCTACTGGGGTTGGTAAGACGGAGCTTGCTAAGCAATTGGCGCTCGATATGTTTGGAACCAAGGATGCTATCATTCGTTTGGATATGTCTGAATACAGTGACCGAACAGCTGTATCTAAGCTGATCGGTACAACAGCCGGTTATGTGGGGTATGATGACAATAGCAATACCTTGACAGAACGTGTTCGTCGCAATCCTTACTCTATCATTCTATTGGACGAAATTGAAAAGGCTGATCCTCAAGTAATCACCCTTCTCCTCCAAGTCTTGGATGATGGTCGTTTGACTGATGGTCAAGGAAATACAGTTAACTTTAAAAACACTGTCATTATCGCAACATCAAATGCTGGATTTGGCTATGAAGCTAACTTGACAGAAGATGCGGATAAACCAGAGTTGATGGATCGTTTGAAACCATTCTTCCGTCCAGAGTTCCTTAACCGCTTTAATGCAGTTATCGAGTTCTCACACTTGAATAAGGAAGACCTTTCTAAGATTGTGGACTTGATGTTGGCGGAAGTCAACCAAACCTTGGCTAAGAAAGACATTGATTTGGAAGTCAGCCAAGCAGCTAAGGACTTTATCACAGAAGAAGGCTATGACGAAGTTATGGGTGTTCGTCCTCTCCGTCGCGTGGTTGAACAACAAATTCGTGATAAGGTGACAGACTTCCACTTGGATCATCTAGATGCTAAACATTTGGAAGCAGATATGGAAGATGGCGTTTTGGTCATTCGTGAAAAAGCCTAACTCAAGATTTTGAGAATAAAAAAAGAAGGAACTAGCTAAAAGCTGGTTCCTTTTGTGTTTAGATGATATGGCGTTCAAAGGCATCATCTGAGATTCCTTGTTCTAGGATGAGTTTCGCCCATTCTTTAGCAGAAAAGAGGCTGTGGTCCTTGTAGTTTCCGCAAGATTCGATGGTTGTTCCAGGGACATCTTCCCAAGTAGTGGTTTCAGCGATTTCCTTGAGCGAATCCTTGATAACAGCAGCAATTTCAGCACTGGTATGGCGTCCCCACATAATCATGTGGAAGCCTGTACGACAACCAAATGGCGAACAGTCAATCATACCGTCAATGCGGGTACGGATGAGCTTGGCTAAGAGGTGCTCAATAGTGTGAAGGCCAGCGGTAGGGATAGAGTCTTCATTTGGTTGCACCAAGCGAATATCAAAGTTGGAGATGACATCTCCCTTTGGTCCTGTTTCTTCCCCAATCAAGCGAACATAGGGTGCTTTAACAATGGTGTGGTCAAGTTCAAAACTTTCAACAATAACTTCTTTTGACATGGTAGTTCCTTTCAGTTTTCTTCTTTCATTATATCATAAAGGGTGCTGTTGATGGAGTTTGATAAATGACTTTTTGGTACTAGAATGATAATAAAGTCTCTATACATAAACCTCAGAATTATAAAGAAAGAATGGAGAGAAGAATACCTTGTGAAAGAAAAGTTTAGTTTTTCTAGTGGAACTCAGGTGACTTTTGAAAAGTGGATCAACTTTTTCTGAAATTTCTGTTTAATCTCTGAACTAATTCTGAACTAGATTGGGTATACTGGAGAAAATAAAGATAAAGGAGTTCAGTATGGAACATATTGTAAAAATTGATCGTGTTTCTAAAAAATATGGAGACAAGCAAATTTTAAAGGATATTTCTTTTACAGCTAGGAGTGGTCGCATTACGGCTTTTCTAGGACATAATGGTGCAGGAAAAAGCTCGACCTTGAGGATTCTCTTGGGCTTAGATCGGGCGACAGCAGGAACTGCGACTTTTGATGGACAAACCTATCAGTCAATGATTTATCCTCTCAAAACAGTAGGTGCAGCTTTTGACGGTATTGGAGGTCTGCCAAATAGAAAGGTTTACGACCATCTGCATATTATTGCTGCAAGTAATGCTATTCCGAAGTTTCGGATTGATGAGGTATTGGATATGACTGGGATCGCTCATAAGAAAAAGGATTTCTTATCAAGCCTGTCTCTAGGAGAGGGGCAGCGCCTGGGGTTGGCAGTAGCTTTACTAGGTGATCCCCAGTTTTTAATATTAGATGAGCCGACCAATGGACTGGATCCAAGTGGGATTAAGTGGTTTAGAAGGTTCATTCGCCAGCAGGCTGATTTAGGGAAAACCGTCCTTCTATCCTCTCATATCCTGTCTGAGGTACAAATGGTAACAGATGATGTAGTCTTGATTCATCATGGGCAAATTATCGAACAGGGAACGCTAGAAGATGTATTACAAGGAACAGATAGTTTAGAAGAGCTCTTCTTCGACTTAACAGAGGAGGTTTAAGATGAAAGAAACGATGTCCTTATTGCATTCAGAGTGGTTGAAAATCCAATCAACCAAGGCTTTCAGGGTAAGTGTGGTCTTTATGCTGTTATTGGTACCTGTTGTGTCATGGCTAGAGGGACGTCAGTATCTGTCTATCGGTTTAGATGCGACCCCTGAGACGGTTCCCGGTCTGGCAGAAGCTATTGATCCGCTTGAATATCTAGGTCTTAATGGCGCTTCTATGGGTGGTATGGTTTTAGTCATCTTAGCTGGAATTTTGGGAGCAACGGAATTTCAGTCTCATAGCTTGCGAACCAGTCTATTGGCTTGTAATAACCGCTTGAAGCTACTTATGGGGAAAATATTGACCTTTGGTTTGTTTTCACTCATCATTAGCTTGTTATCCATTTATTTGAGCTATATTGTCATGCACTTGGCTTTAGGAAAAGAAGGGCTACATCCAATTTTACTTAATCAAGCTGCCTGGAGTCATCTTTTATGGAAGGCACTAGCTACTGCATTGCTAGGTCTCTTGTCCTTTTTATTGGGATTGCTTGGGCGGACGATGTTGCTTCCCTTACTCTTTCTTGTGCCCCAGCTCTATAATCTGGGAAACTACCTGGCAGCTCATACGAGTTGGGGTGCTTATCTGCCACAGCCCGTAGGAGAGTTATTTGTTGCAACGCCGACTTCCCAATATGCCAACAATCCCTTGCAAGGACTCTTGATACTAAGCGTATGGTTGCTAGTCATCGGCGTCATGGCCTCTCTGCGCTTTTTGAAGACGGATTTAGGAGGGCGATACTGATGATAAAAGCTCTGCTTAAAAGTGAATGGATTAAGTTCCGTTCTTACTATCTCGCTCTTGGTGCCGCCTTGGTGGCTCTGGTAGCCGTTCCTTTTTTTCTGATGAATCTTGACTATAGTCAGACAGCAGTTGGCCAGACGAAGGCTCTGAGCGAGGCTTTGCATGCCCTCTATCTGGCGCAGCCTGTCATCGTCATCTTTACTTCCCTCTATTTTGCCCAGGAGTTTGTCAAGTCTGGGATGCGAACGAATTTTCTAACCGTATCAAATAGAAAGGCTTGGTTGGCTGGGAAATTCCTTTTTCTGGCCTTGCTGCTCTTGGTTCTCTACAGTGTCATGATAGGCAGCTGTTTCCTTGTTATGCTGGCTCGTTTTGACCTAGACTTTAGCTGGTCCTTACTGGGGAAATTCCTCTATTACAGCTCTTTTGGTCTTCTCAGCAATCTTTTTCTGGCTCTTTTAGCTGCTGGCCTCGCTTTGCTCTTTCAATCTTGGGTTGTGCCGGTGTCGGTGCTATTTCCTCTCTTGATTGGTCTTAGCCGTTTATTGGCAACTTTTATTAAAGAAGCAAAGTACCTGCCTGATCTGGCTACGCTAAATCTTTTTGAGTATGAAGGGCTTCAGAATTCGATAGATCTATCAGGGTTGGGAATACAGCTATTCTGGCTAGCTTTGATTTGGAGCTCTGCTATATTCTTGACCTTGAAACGAGATGTTCGCTAGAGGTATGCTATAATGGAAATCATGAGACAGTATCGTATTTTGGTGGTTGATGACGACCGGAGCATTTTGAAGCTGGTGAAAAACGTCCTAGAGCTCGATGCTTATGATGTGACGACGCTTGATCGGATAGAAGAGCTAGAGCTGACGCATTTTGTCGGATATGACTTGATTTTGCTGGATGTGATGATGGAGCCTGTTAATGGTTTTGAGCTGTGTTCCTATATTCGTCCTCATCTTTCGTGTCCAATCATCTTTCTGACGGCTAAGGAGTTGGAGGCGGACAAAGTGGAAGGGCTCTTTCGCGGAGCAGATGACTATATTGTCAAGCCTTTTGGGACCAAAGAATTGCTGGCGCGTGTCAGGGCTCATCTTCGGCGGGAGGAAAGACGTGAGGAGCGCTATTCTGAGATTGCTTCTTGTCAATTTTATCCAGAGCGCTATGAAATTATCTGTTTTGGTAAAGTATTGAAATTCTCAGAGCGAGAGTTTAAGTTACTGCATTTACTAGCTAGCAATCCCAAGCAGACCTTTTCGGCTGAACGCCTGCATACCTTGCTTTACCCAGAAAGTTCAGAAACACAGCTTCGCTCCATCTCAGAATACGTATATCAGATTCGCCAAAAATGCAAACAAGAAGGGCTACAAGCAATCGCAACAGTGAGAGGAGTAGGCTATAGATGGCAATTAGAACCCGAAATTTCAAAAGCCTAGTCTGGACAACCAGTTTAAAAATCGTATTTTTTCATGTTTTGATTTTTGTGCTTATAGGCTATGAATTTACGCAAGGAAGTGATTACGTTCTTTTCACCTTGTTCTTCTGGGCAGGGAGCTTGCTGCTGATTACTTTTTATCATATTTTGAAATTGCTCCGAAAAATCGACAGGGAAATAAAAATGCTAACGAGCGAGAAGCTTTTAGAAGAAAATCAAAGTCAGCTTTTTCGGATTGAGGAAATGCTAGAAGTCTATAGCGATTTACGGAGCAGCCACCAAGAAAATGCTCGTCTTCTAGAAAGAGAGCAGCAGCATAATCAGGAGTTGATTTTACAGCTATCAGCGACATCGCACGATTTGAAGACACCCCTAACTGTGATTAAGGGGAATGCTGAGCTCTTGGAGTTGGCGCAGTTGGGCCAGCCACAGGCAGACTATGCTGCTGAGATTTTGCAGGCTAGTCACAAGATGGAAGAGTATTGTGGCTCTTTGATTGATTACGCTAAGACTTTTCAGATTGATTCTAATCAGTTCAGTCAGCTTTCCTTAGGGGACTTTTTGGCTTATCTCCAGGACGATTGGGCACTGTTCAGCAAACAGGAAAGCTATCGTTTCTATCTCCAAGAAGATTGTGATCTTAGTCTGATTTTGTCAATTCATTTGGACTATCTCAAGCGAGCTTTGCTCAATATTTTACTGAATGCGCTTGAACATGCTAATCAGGACCAAAAGGAAGTGAAGCTGACGGTATCAGTGCAGCAGGACCAGTTGGTTTTTGCTATCTGGAACAACGGCCCTGCATTTTCAGAGGAGATGCTGCTGGGAGCGGAACAGCTCTTTTATCAGAGTGACCAAAGCCGCAATTCAGCTAATCCCCATCATGGAATCGGCTTAGCCTTTTCTAAGCAGGTAGCTCTCTTGCATGGTGGTCGTCTGACCCTGCTCAATCCAGACCAAGGAGGAGCCTGTGTCGAGTTGACAATTTCATTGAAATAAGTGAGGTTGGAAAAAATCATAAAACGCATAATAACAAGTATTCAAAAGACTTGTTATTATGCGTTTGATTTTTTTATCATGTAAAGATTTACTGGATTTTTCTCTCAAATTGAGTTTTTGTCCAGCCTTGTTTATTTATTTCCGATACAAGCGATCGTATTGGTAGTATGGATCAAAGGTTACGTTGATGCCTAGTTTGCGAAGGACATTCTTGTCTTCATCGGTCAAGATGATGGTTGAGTGGGCTTCGCTTCCTTTGAGGTTACCAAGTTCTTTCATGGCACGTGCGGCGTCAGGATTTTCCATGGCTGTAATAGCAAGGGCAATGAGAATTTCATTTGAATGCAGGCGCGGATTGCGGCTACCTAGATGATTGATTTTAAGACCTTGAATTGGTTTGACGACTTCAGGCTCGATTAATTTTACTTCCTTAGCGATGTTAGCTGATTTTTTGATGGCATTGATCAAGGCAGCAGCTGTAGGGCCAAAGAGTTCTGAGTTTTTACCAGTTACGATTTCTCCATTTGGCAATTCGAGAGCTAGGGCAGGGCCGCCAGTTTCTTCAGCCTTTTGGCGTGCAGCGACAGCAACCTGACGGTCTGCAGGTGTGATACCGAGGTCGTTCATGAGAAGTTCAATCTTCTTGACAGCAGTTTCTCCGACTTTTTCAGCTTTAAAATCAAGTACAGTCTGATAGTAACGGCGAATGATTTCTTGTTTAGAAGCTTCGATAGCAGCCTCATTATCTGTAATAGCAAAACCAACCATGTTGACACCCATGTCTGTCGGTGAAGCGTATGGAGATTCACCGAGAATGCGTTCCAACATACGTTTGAGCACTGGGAAAATTTCGATATCACGGTTGTAATTGACCGTTGTTTCTCCATAGGTTTGGAGATGGAAAGGGTCAATCATATTGACATCATCAAGGTCTGCTGTGGCGGCCTCATAGGCCAAGTTGACCGGATGATGAAGGGGCAGGTTCCAGACTGGGAAGGTTTCAAACTTAGCGTAACCAGACTTGATGCCATTGAGTTGGTCGTGGTACATGTTGGACATACAAGTGGCCAATTTTCCAGAACCAGGTCCAGGAGCGGTTACGACAATCAAGTTGCGACTGGTTTTGATGTAGTCGTTTTTCCCCATACCTTCAGGAGAAATGATGTGGTCCATATCGGTCGGATATCCTTTGATCGGATAATGAAGATAGGAATCAATCCCGTTTTTATCTAACTGGTTGCGGAAGGCATCTGCAGCGGGTTGTCCGGCGTATTGTGTGATGACAACCGAACCGACAAAGATTCCCAGTTCATTGAATTTGTCAATCAAACGAAGAACTTCTTGGTCATAAGAAATGCCTAGGTCGCCACGTGCTTTGGAATGCTCGATGTTGCTAGCGTTAATAGCAATCACAACCTCAACCTGCTCCTTCATCTCCTGCAAGAGCTTGATTTTGTTGTCAGGTTCATAACCAGGCAGTACTCGAGCAGCGTGGAAATCTTCTAACATTTTGCCGCCAAACTCTAGGTAAAGCTTGCCGTCAAATTGGTTAATACGCTCCAAAATGTGGTCGCGTTGTAGATTCAAATATTGTTCAGAACTAAAAGCTTGTTTTTTCATTTTTTTACCTCTGACCTCTATTATATAAAAAAATTGGGAGTTAGGAAACTACGGAGCTAAAAAAGAAATCAAAAAGATTAGGCAAACGCTTGCACTAAGTTTTAAAAAGCGCTATCATAGACTGTAGAATATTAAAATAATGAGGTAAACAGATGCAAGAAAAATGGTGGCACAATGCCGTGGTTTATCAAGTCTATCCAAAGAGTTTTATGGATAGCAACGGAGATGGGATTGGTGATTTGCCAGGAATTACGAGTAAGTTAGACTATCTAGCCAAGCTAGGAATCACAGCAATTTGGCTTTCTCCCGTTTATGACAGTCCTATGGATGATAATGGCTATGATATTGCTGATTATCAAGCGATTGCAGCTATTTTCGGAACCATGGAGGACATGGACCAACTGATCGCAGAAGCTAAGAAGCGTGATATTCGTATCATCATGGACTTGGTGGTCAATCATACCTCGGATGAGCATACTTGGTTTGTCGAGGCCTGTGAAAATCCTGACAGCCCTGAACGTGACTACTATATCTGGCGAGATGAGCCCAATTATTTGGAGTCTATCTTTAGTGGGTCTGCTTGGGAATACGATGAAAAGTCGGGTCAATACTATCTTCAC
Organism: uncultured Streptococcus sp.; assembly: GCA_963533485.1. Taxonomy (GTDB): domain Bacteria; phylum Bacillota; class Bacilli; order Lactobacillales; family Streptococcaceae; genus Streptococcus. The sequence goes on along the minus strand of CAUSPE010000005.1, from coordinate 34,200 downwards.
TTTTTCAGCAAGAAGCAGCCTGATCTCAACTGGGAGAATGAAAAACTACGCCAGAAAATTTACGAGATGATGAACTTCTGGATTGATAAAGGTATTGGTGGTTTCCGTATGGATGTCATTGATATGATTGGTAAGATTCCTGATGAGAAGGTAGTTAATAACGGTCCTATGCTCCATCCTTATCTCAAGGAAATGAATCAGGCGACCTTTGGAGATAAGAATCTCTTGACAGTAGGAGAAACTTGGGGGGCAACGCCAGAGATTGCCAAGCTCTACTCTGATCCAAAGGGTCAAGAATTGTCTATGGTCTTCCAGTTTGAGCATATCTGTCTTCAGTATCAGGAAGGGCAACCTAAGTGGCATTACCAAAAAGAGTTAAATGTAGGGAAGTTAAAAGAGATTTTTAACAAATGGCAGACTGAGTTAGGAGTTGAAGACGGCTGGAATTCCCTCTTCTGGAACAACCATGACCTTCCTCGCATCGTCTCAATCTGGGGAAATGACCAAGAATACCGTGAAAAATCTGCCAAAGCCTTTGCTATCTTGCTTCATCTCATGAGAGGGACTCCTTATATCTACCAGGGTGAGGAGATTGGGATGACCAACTATCCGTTTGAAACACTGGACCAAGTAGAAGATATTGAATCCCTCAACTATGCGCGCGAGGCTCTTGAAAAAGGCGTTCCGATTGAAGAAATCATGGACAGCATCCGTGTCATCGGTCGTGATAATGCCCGTACCCCAATGCAATGGGATGAGAGCCAAAACGCTGGTTTCTCAACTGGTCAACCTTGGTTGGCAGTTAATCCAAACTACGAAGAAATCAACGTTCAAGAAGCACTAGCAAATCCAGATTCTATTTTTTATACCTACCAAAAACTGGTTCAAATCCGTAAGGAGAACAACTGGCTGATTCGAGCTGATTTTGAATTGCTTGGTACAGCTGATAAGGTCATTGCTTATATCCGTAAGGATGGAGACCGTCGCTTCCTAGTTGTGGCTAACTTGTCCAATGAAAAACAAAACTTTTCAGTAGAAGGAAAAGTTAAATCTGTCTTGATTGAAAACACTGTGACTCAAGAAGCAGTTGAAAAACAGGTCTTGGCTCCGTGGGATGCTTTCTGTGTGGAACTGACTGACTAAAATGAGCAAACCTCAAGTTTTTGAAGCTTGAGGTTTTTTACTAAAAATTGTATTGAAAAATCTTTAAAAAATATTTGTTAGAATTTTCTAAAAAATCTGGCGAAAGTTCTTGCTTTTATGAAAAAATAGGGTATAATGGTGAAAACACTATCTTTAAGGAGATTACTTATGAAATCGAAAAAGTGGCTCTTAGGAGCAGGTGCTGTTTTGAGTGCGGCCCTACTGTTAACTGCTTGTGGACAAAGTGAAAAAAAGGCGGATGCTCCCAAGACATTTTCTTATGTCTATGCAATAGATCCATCATCTTTGGACTACAGTGTGACGAGCAAGAGCTCAACCTCTGACGTTATAGCCAACGTTGTCGATGGCCTTTTGGAAAATGACAAGTATGGGAACTTAATTCCATCACTTGCAGAAGACTGGTCTGTTTCAAAGGATGGTTTGACTTACACCTACAAACTTCGTAAGGGGGTAAAATGGTATACTTCTGATGGAGAAGAATACGCTGAAGTTAAGGCCAAAGACTTTGTTACTGGGCTTAAACATGCCGCTGACGGAAAATCAGATGGTCTTTCTTTGATTCAGGATTCTATCAAAGGTTTGGCAGAGTATGTTAGTGGTGAGAGCAATGATTTCTCTACAGTAGGAGTTAAGGCTGTTGATGATTACACGGTAGAATACACGCTCAACAAACCAGAAAGTTTCTGGAACTCTAAGGTCACAACTGCAACCATGCTTCCAGTTAATGAAGAATTTTTGAATTCTAAAGGGAGCGACTACGGCGCACCAACCCCATCAGGTATCCTATATAATGGTCCTTATTTCTTGAAATCATTGACTTCAAAATCAGTCATTGAATATGAAAAGAATCCAAACTACTGGGATAAGGACAATGTCAAGATTGACAATATTAAACTAACTTTCTACGATGGATCAGACCAAGAATCTTTGATTCGTAGTTTTACGCAGGGTGCTTATACAACAGCTCGTCTCTTCCCAACAAGCTCAAACTTTGAGTCAACTAAGAAAGAGTACGGCGATAAGATTGTCTACAGTCCACAAGAAGCGACAAGCTATTACCTCACTGTTAACGTAAACCGCCAGTCTTATAATAAAACAGCCAAAACAGACGAGGCTCAAAAAACTTCAACGAAAGAAGCTCTTCTTAATAAGAACTTCCGTCAGGCGCTGAACTTTGCTCTTGACCGTCATTCTTATACTGCTCAGTTGAATGGTGAAGAAGGTGCGGACAAGATTATCCGTAACAGCCTAGTGCCTCATGACTACGTTCAAGTGGGTGAAAAAACCTTTGGAGAGTTGGCACAGGCAGAGCTCGTTTCATATGGAGACCAGTGGAAAGATGTAGCCCTTACAGATGGCAAGGATACGCTTTACAGTCCTGAAAAAGCTAAGGCAGCCTTTGCTAAAGCCAAGGAAGAATTGCAAGCCAAGGGTGTTACCTTCCCAATCCATTTGGATATCCCCGTTGAACAAACAGATGTAATCGCGGTTCAACAAACTAACTCACTCAAGCAGTCTATCGAATCATCACTTGGTACTGAAAATGTCATTGTCGATGTCCTTCAAATGACCGATAATGAGAAAATGAGCATTACGTCTCAAGCCAAGGTTCCATCTCAAAAAGACTATGACTTGAACGGAACTGGTTGGGGACCAGACTATCAAGACCCAGCTACCTACCTCAACATCCTTGATGCCAAGAAGGGTTCAGCCCTTAAACACTTGGGGATCACTCGCGGAAAAGATCCAGAAGTGATGGCTCAAGTTGGACTGGACGAATACAAGAAACTCTTGGATGATGCTGCAGCTGAAACCAGCGACCTTAACAAGCGTTATGAAAAATACGCTAAAGCTCAAGCTTGGGTGTCAGACAGCTCGCTCTTAATCCCAGTTGCTTCTTCAGGTGGTTCTCCAACGGTTAGCCGTACTGTACCATTCACAAAAGCTTATTCTCAAGTCGGGATCAAGGGAGACCCATTTGTGTTCAAAGGTTTGGAGTTGCAAAATGATGTTGTGACTGCAAAAGAATACGAAGATGCCTTCAAGAAATGGCAACAAGAAAAAATCGAAACAAATGCCAAATACCAAAAAGAACTTGAAAAACACGTCAAGTAATCTATAAATAGAAAAGGAAGTTGCAGGAAACTGTGCTTCCTTTTTCGTTTTGAGACACCAGTTGTCATAAAAGCAGTAACTTTACATTTTTGAATAAATTTGATAAAATATAGTTATGTTATAAAAAGTGACATAAAGGAGTGAATGATGATCAAACTGAAAAAAAGACTGATTGGGACAGGTCTTGTCTTAGCGACAGGGATTTTGCTTTCGGCATGTGGGCAGTCCAACACAGATACTAGCACTTATTCATCAACATTCAGTGCGAATCCGACAACTTTTAACTATCTTCTAGATTATTATGCAGATAACACTGCCGTTATTACCAATCTCGTAGATGGTTTGTTAGAAAATGACAGCTATGGGAACCTCGTACCTGCTGTTGCGGAGGATTGGTCTGTTTCATCAGATGGTTTGACCTATACCTACAAGCTTAGAAAAGATGCCAAGTGGTATACGGCTGATGGTGAGGAATACGCTTCAGTTAAAGCTCAGGATTTTGTCACTGGGATCAAATATGCCGCGGACAACAAGGGGCAAGCTATGGATCTGATCCAAAATTCAATCAAGGGATTGAATGACTATGTGACGGGTGTGACCAATGACTTTTCAACTGTCGGTGTCAAAGCCTTGGATGATTACACAGTCGAGTACACTTTGACTCGACCAGAACCGTATTGGAATTCAAAGACAACCAATAGTATTCTTTTCCCAGTCAACGAAGAGTTCTTGAAATCAAAGGATAAAGATTTTGGTACCTTGACACCAGACAGTATCCTTTATAATGGTCCCTATCTGTTAAAAGATTTCACATCAAAATCTTCGATCGAATATGTGAAGAATCCACACTATTATGACCATGATAAAGTAACCATTGAAAAAGTTAAGTTAGCCTACTTTGATGGGTCAGATCAGGAGATGACGATTCGAAACTTTGAAAGTGGTGCTTACTCGATTGCAGGAGTCTATCCAAATAGTTCGAACTATGCTAAGACAAAAGAAAAATACCAAGACAATATCGTCTATAGTTTACAAGACAAGACATCTTGGTACTTTAACTTTAACGTCAACCGCAAAACCTATAATCATACCGCTAAAACAACGGATGAACAAAAGAAATCAGCTCAAACAGCTATCTTAAATAAAAATTTCCGTCAAGCTATCAACTTTGGTATTGATCGAACAGCCTACTCTGCTCAATCTAACGGTGAAGAAGCAGCGAGCAAAACCCTTCGTAATACTCTAGTTCCTCCAACATTTGTCCAGGTGGGAGATAAGACCTTTGGAGAAGTAACAGCTTCTAAGCTTGTGAACTACGGAACTGAGTGGTCAGGTATCAATTTGGCAGATGCTCAAGATGCCTACTTTAACAAGGAAAAGGCCCAAGCAAAATTTGCGGAAGCTAAAAAGGAATTGGAAGCCCAAGGCGTGACTTTCCCAATCCATTTGGATGTCCCTGTTGATCAGACGAATAAAAATGCGGTTTCTGGTATGAACTCGGTTAAACAAACCCTTGAAACAGTACTAGGTTCTGACAATATCGTTGTTGATGTTCAACAGCTTTCTACAGATGACTTTGGAAATGTTGCTTTCCTAGCACCAAATCCAGCAGCTCGTGACTACGACCTAAACTTTGATGGTTGGGTTGGTGATTACCAGGATCCATCGACTTATCTAGACCCCTTCAATGCTGAAACTGGCTTCTATCTCAAGATTTTTGGTCTTGATGCCAAGGAAGACCAAGAGCTCATTAAGAGTTTGGGGCTCGATACCTATACACAACTCCTGAAAGAAGCAGATGCTGAGAATAAAGATGTCGCTAAGCGTTATGAAAAATACGCTGAAGCTCAAGCTTGGATGATTGACAATTCTCTAGTTATGTCTGCTATGTCAAATGGTGGTACAGCCTCTGTAACCAAAGTAACTCCGTTTACACGTGCCTACTCCCTAGTGGGAATCAAGGGTGACGGAAATAATTATAAGTACATGAGATTACAAAAAGACCCTGTTACCAAGAAACAATTTGATGAAGCCAAGGCTAAGTGGGAAGAAGAAAGTAAAAAGGCTATCGAAAAGAGCCAAAAAGAGTTTGAAAACCACGTAAAATAAGATTACAGACAAGGTTGCCCCTGAGCGCCTTGTCTTTTTGTGTAGAATGGTATTCGGAACTTTGCCCATATTTTAGAGCAACTCAAGAGAACAAAAACGAATGAAAACGCTGAAAATAGCAAGGATGGATGGAATTTCCATCATGATTGTGATATAATATTTATAACTATTAACGTGTATAGGGGATTATCATGAGTAGACGTTCAAAGAGAGCTCGTTTAGGGAATGTGAAACGAAATATTAATATAGTTTTAGCAACCATTTATTTATTATTGAGTGGTTTTTTGCTGTTCTTAATTTTTAAACATAATATCTTAGCTTTTCGGTACCTCAATATCCTTACGGCGGTTCTTATTTTTATTTCTGCTGTAATTGCAATCCTCCTGATAGTGTATAAAAAAGCCGAGAAGTTTACGGTTTTCTTTTTGACACTTGCTATCGTAGTTAGCTCGGTTTCTCTCTATGCTTTGCAACAGTTTGTCGGTTTTACCAATCATATCAATGCGACCTCAAACTACTCAGAGTATTCGATGAGTGTGGTCGTTTTGAAAGACAGTGAAATCAATAATGTGACTCAGTTAGAGAGTGTAACAGGTCCAACTGAAACAGATAATGATAATATCCAAAAGTTGGTGGCGGATATTAAGACGACACAGAGTAAAGACTTGACAGTGGAACAGAGTGCTTCTTATCTAGCAGCTTATAAGAGTCTGCTTTCTGGCGAAACAAAAGCAATTATCTTAAATAGTGTCTTTGAAAATATCATTGAAGCAGAGTATCCAGATTATGCTTCAAAAATCAAAAAAATCTATACAAAACAATTAACTAAGGATGTTGCGGCTCCAAAGGTATCGAAGAATAAAGCTTTCAATATTTATGTGAGTGGTATTGATACCTATGGACCGATTAGCTCAGTATCTCGTTCTGATGTGAATATTCTAATGACTGTGAACCGAGATACCAAGAAAATCCTTCTGACTACAACGCCTCGAGATTCCTATGTTCCGATAGCGGATGGGGGAAATAATCAAAAGGATAAATTGACCCACGCTGGGATTTATGGAGTGGACTCGTCGATTCATACCTTGGAAAATCTCTATGGGGTGGATATTAACTATTATGTGCGCTTGAACTTTACCTCTTTCTTGAAGTTGATTGACCTTTTAGGTGGCGTTGATGTCTATAATGATCAGGATTTCACTTCTTTGCATGGCAAGTACCATTTCCCTGTTGGGAATGTCCATCTAGACTCTGAGCAGGCTCTTGGTTTTGTTCGTGAGCGCTACTCTCTAGCAGATGGAGATCGTGACCGTGGTCGGAACCAACAAAAGGTTATTGTAGCTGTTATTCAGAAGTTGACGTCAACCGAAGCTTTGAAGAACTATGACAATATCATACAAGGATTGCAAGATTCTCTTCAGACCAATATGCCTTTGGAAACCATGATGGATCTAGTTAATACTCAATTGGAGAGTGGCGGTAACTACAAAGTCAACTCTCAAGACTTGAAGGGGACTGGACGCACGGATCTTCCTTCATACGCTATGCCAGATAGTAACCTCTACATGATGGAAATCGATGAAAGTAGCTTGGCTGCCGCCAAAGCTGCTATCAATGATGTGATGGAGGGCAAGTAGCATGATAGATATCCATTCGCACATCGTTTTCGATGTGGACGATGGTCCAAAGTCAATAGAGGACAGTAAAAAACTACTTAGAGAGGCCTATAGTCAAGGAGTGAGGACAATTGTTTCCACTTCACATAGACGAAAAGGGATGTTCGAAACTCCTGAAGAAAAAATCGCAACTAACTTTTTGAAGGTGCGAGAAATGGCTAAGGAAGTTGCGGATGACTTAATCATTGCCTATGGGGCAGAAATCTACTATACGCCAGATGTTGTTGAGAAGTTAGAAAAGAAATTAATCCCAACCCTCAACGATAGTCGCTATGCTTTGATTGAGTTTAGTATGAATACAGCTTATCGGGATATACATAAGGGGCTGAGTAATATTCTAATGTTAGGCATTACACCCGTCATTGCCCACATTGAACGTTACGATGCTTTAGAAAACAATGAAAAGCGCGTGCGAGAGCTGATTGATATGGGATGTTATACTCAAATTAATAGTTCTCATGTTTTGAAACCAAAACTCTTCGGAGAAACCTATAAATTTATGAAAAAGAGAGCCCAGTATTTCTTGGAACGAGATCTGGTTCACGTGATAGCAAGTGATATGCACAACTTGGATCACAGACCTCCTCATATGGAGGAAGCCTATGATATCATTGCCAAAAAATACAGTGAAGATAAGGCTAAGGAACTTTTTAAGGATAATCCCCGAAAAATAATAATGGATCAATTGATTTAGGAGAAAAAATGAAAGAACAAAATATGATGGAAATCGATGTATTTCACTTACTTAAAATCCTTTGGAAGCGAAAATTGTTAATTGCTTTGGTAGCATTCGTGACAGGGATAGTAGCATTTGCCTACAGTAGTTTTATTGTGAAGCCGGAGTTTACGAGTACGACCCGAATTTATGTGGTCAATCGTAATCAGGGAGATAAGCCTGGCTTGACTAACCAAGATTTGCAAGCAGGATCTTACTTGGTAAAAGACTATCGCGAAATCATTCTCTCGCAAGACGTTTTAGAGAAGGTTGCGACTGATTTGAAACTAGAACTCCCTCCAAAAGGTCTAGCTAGTAAAATCAAGGTAACAGTTCCAGTGGATACGCGTATTGTATCGATTTCTGTTACAGACCGTGCACCTGAGGAAGCTAGCCGTATCGCCAACTCTTTGAGAGAGGTTGCGGCTCAAAAGATCATCAGCGTCACTCGCGTTTCGGATGTGACAACACTTGAAGAAGCACGCCCTGCAACATCGCCATCTTCACCAAATATTCGTCGCAATACCATGGTTGGATTCCTTGCGGGGGCGGTTGTGATGGTTGTCGCAGTTCTCCTAGTTGAGCTCTTAGATACACGAGTGAAACGTCCAGAAGATATTGAGGACGTGATGCAAATTGCACTATTGGGAGTAGTTCCAAATTTGGATAAATTGAAATAGGAGAGAAAAATGCCAACGTTAGAAATTGCACAAAAAAAATTAGATTTGGCAAGAAAAGCAGAAGAATACTACAATGCCCTTCGCACCAATATTCAATTGAGTGGGAATAACTTGAAAGTGATTTCCATTACCTCTGTCAAACCAGGAGAAGGAAAATCAACAACTTCTACCAATATTGCTTGGGCTTTCGCGCGTGCGGGCTATAAGACGCTGTTGATTGATGCGGATATCCGTAATTCAGTCATGTCAGGTGTCTTTAAATCACGGGAAAAAATTACAGGTCTAACAGAGTTTTTGTCAGGTACAACAGACCTATCACAAGGTTTATGTGAAACCAATGTTGAAAATTTGTTTGTCATTCAAGCGGGTTCTGTATCCCCAAACCCGACAGCTTTGCTACAAAGTGAAAATTTTGCGACCATGATTGACACCTTACGCAAGTACTTTGACTACATTGTCGTAGATACTGCTCCGATTGGAGTTGTTATCGATGCAGCGATTATCACGCAGAAGTGTGACGCTTCTGTTTTAGTAACTGCTGCTGGTGAAACAAATCGTCGTGATGTCCAAAAAGCTAAAGAACAACTCGAACAAACAAGCAAACCATTCTTAGGAGTTGTGCTTAATAAACTCAATACTTCAGTTGAAAAATATGGCTCCTATGGAGCATATGGAAACTATGGGAATTATGGCAAAAAATAATAAATAGTTTAGGGAAGATATTATGGAAGAAAAGGGATTGAAGATTACTTTGGCGACAATCCAGAGTTTTCTTGTCATTTTATTAGCTTATTTACTTAGTTTTGTTAAGGAAACAGAGATTGTAAATACTTCTGTTATTATCTTGTTCATTCTTCATTTTTTTATTTTTTATATCAGTGATTATGGGCATGATTTTTTTAAAAGGGGTTATTTAGCAGAGTTTATCAACACGACAAAGTATATCGTGTTCTTTGCTTTAGCTATCAGTATTTCGAATTTTTTCTTAGAAGATCGTTTTAGTATCTCTAGACGAGGAATGATTTATTTTTTGACAATACACTCTATTCTGTTGTATTTGTTGAATCTATGCATTAAACGCTATAGAAAAAGCATCTTTCCAAATCTCAAGGGGAGTAAGAAGATATTCTTGATAACAGCGACCTCTAGGGTTGAAAAAGTCATCGATAGGCTGATAGAGTCGGGAGAAATTTTTTGGAATTTGGTGGCGGTCAGTGTTTTAGACCAGCCTGATTTTCGGCATCAAACCTTAACCGTTGTACCTGCTGAGAATATCTTAGACTTTGCTACTCATGAAGTTGTCGATGAGGTCTTTATCAATCTACCAAGTGAAGAGTATGACATCGGGGAGTTTATCTCACTTTTTGAGACAATGGGAATTGACGTGACAGTTAACCTGAATGCTTTTAATAACTATCTAGGTAGTGATAAAAAGATTCGTGGGATGGCAGGGCTGAATGTTATCACGTTTTCTACAAAATTTTATAAGACCAGTCATGTCATTGCTAAACGGTTCATTGATATTGTCGGTTCGATTGTCGGATTGATTATTTGTGGTTTGGTGAGCATTGTTTTGGTTCCGATGATTCGACAAGATGGTGGGCCAGCGATTTTTTCTCAAACGCGTATTGGAAAAAATGGTCGACATTTCACTTTCTATAAATTTAGATCCATGTGCGTGAATGCTGAAAAGCGCAAACAAGAACTTTTGGCTCAAAATACCATGCAAGGTGGTATGTTTAAGATTGATGATGATCCTCGTATTACACCAATTGGTCGCTTTATTCGTAAGACCAGCATAGATGAGTTGCCTCAGTTTTGGAATGTTTTAATGGGAGATATGAGTCTGGTAGGGACCCGTCCCCCAACAGTGGATGAGTACGAGAAATATACTCCTGAACAGAAACGCCGTCTCAGTTTTAAACCTGGGATAACAGGCTTGTGGCAAGTCAGTGGACGAAGCGAGATCAAGGATTTCGATGAAGTTGTCAAATTAGATGTAGCCTATATTGATGATTGGACTATTTGGAAAGATATTGAAATTTTACTGAAGACCGTTAAGGTTGTATTTATGAGAGATGGGGCGAAGTAATTTCTGCCCCTCAGTCTTGTTAGGAGAGAGATGAAACAGTCAGTTTATATCATTGGTTCAAAGGGGATTCCTGCCAAGTATGGAGGATTTGAAACCTTTGTTGAAAAATTAACCGAATACCAAAAAGACAGCAACATACAATACTATGTTGCTTGTATGCGTGAAAATTCAGCTAAATCTGGTATCACGGATGACCAGTTTGAGCACAATGGCGCCGTTTGTTTCAACATTGATGTGCCTAATATTGGGCCGGCTCGTGCTATCGCTTACGATATTGCAGCGGTCAATAAGGCTATTGAATTGGCTAAGGAAAACAAGGACGAGGCTCCTATTTTTTACATTCTAGCTTGTCGCATCGGGCCCTTTATTTCTGGCCTTAAGAAAAAGATTCGTGCGATCGGTGGCCGGTTGCTGGTAAATCCAGATGGCCATGAATGGCTACGAGCAAAATGGAGCCTGCCAGTTCGTAAGTACTGGAAATTCTCAGAGCAACTCATGGTCAAGCATGCTGATTTACTGGTATGTGATAGCAAAAATATTGAAAAATATATCCAAGAGGACTATAAACAGTATCAACCAAAGACCACCTATATTGCCTATGGAACGGATACTGCTCCTTCAAGCCTGAAGGCAGAAGATACCAAGGTTCGGAACTGGTATCAGGAAAAAGGAGTCAGTGAAAATGGCTATTATCTAGTGGTGGGACGATTCGTTCCTGAAAACAACTACGAAACCATGATTCGTGAATTTATCAAGTCCAAGTCCAAGAAGGACTTCGTCCTCATCACAAATGTCGAGCAGAATAAATTTTACGATCAGTTGTTACAGGATACTGGTTTTGACAAAGATCCTAGGGTCAAATTTGTCGGTACGGTCTATGACCAAGAATTGCTCAAGTACATTCGTGAAAATGCTTTTGCCTATTTGCATGGGCATGAGGTTGGAGGGACCAACCCTTCTCTACTGGAAGCCCTAGCATCTACAAAACTGAATTTGTTGCTAGATGTTGGCTTTAACCGTGAGGTTGGTGAAGACGGGGCTATTTATTGGAAAAAAGATGAGTTGGCACACGTCATTGAGGAAGTAGAGGGATTTGATCAAGTAGTGATAGCTGACTTGGATTTCAAGTCAAGCCAAAGAATTCTCTCAGCTTTCACATGGGAAAAGATTGTGTCAGATTATGAAGAAGTGTTTGAAGGGTGAAGAATGAAACGAATTTTATACTTGCATGCTGGTGCAGAAATGTATGGAGCAGATAAGGTTTTACTGGAATTGATCAAAGGATTAGATCGCCAAGAATTTGAAGCTCATGTCATCCTACCAAATGATGGTGTTTTAGTCGAGGCCTTACGTCAAGTTGGGGCTCAGGTCAGCGTGTTGGATTATCCGATTTTACGAAGGAAGTATTTTAATCCCAAAGGCATTGCCGACTATATTCGCTCTTATAATTTCTATGCTAAGCAAATCGCCCTCTATGCTCGAGAACACAGTATAGATATGGTTCACAATAATACAGCGGCTGTTTTGGAGGGTATCTATTTGAAACGCAAGCTCAAGCTGCCTTTGATTTGGCATGTTCATGAGATTATCGTCAAACCCAAAGCTATTTCTGACTTTATCAATATGCTCATGGGACGATATGCAGACAAGATTGTGACGGTGTCCCAAGCGGTCGCTAATCATATCAAGCAGTCTCCCTTTATCAAAGATAGCCAAGTGGAAGTGATTTATAACGGTGTCGATAATGCTGTCTATTATCCAATGGATGCGTCTTCTATTCGTGAAAAATTTGACATTGCGCAAGATGCACTTGTGATTGGCATGATTGGTCGGGTCAATGCTATCAAAGGGCAAAATGATTTCATAGAAGCAGTCGAGCCACTTTTGGAAAAGAATGAGAAAGCGGTGGCTTTCCTAGCTGGAGGTGTTTTTCATGGTGAAGAATGGCGCTTAGAAGAACTAGATAATAGAATAGCTTCTTCATCTGTTGTGTCACAAATTCATCGTATTGATTACTACGATAAGACTTCTGAACTTTATAATATGTTTGATATCTTTGTCTTACCAAGTATAAAACCTGATTCCCTACCTACAGTAGTCCTAGAAGCCATGGCTTGTTCAAAACCAGTTGTTGGTTATAACAATGGGGGAATAGCTGAAATGGTAGTAGATGACAAAAGTGGTTACTTAGTCAAACCAAATCGTCCTCAAGAACTTTCTAATGCCATTTCTCTATTACTAGATAGTTCTGAAAAAAGAGAAAAATTTGGGCGAGTAGGATATCAGAGACAAAGAGAGCTGTTTTCTTTGGAGAGTTACATCAAGAACTTCTCGGAATTTTATGATAATTTACAATAAGGGGTATAATGGAAAATTTAATCATTTTAGACAGTGAGCTGCAAAAAAAGAATGAAGAGCATTATCAATCTCTTCATGGCGGAAGCCGAGTAGTTTATACCAACTATGAAAGTCCACTTATAAGAAGAGTACGTAATTTCAAATACATCGGTAGTGCTTTGTATCATTTTTTAATGTGGAAAATGTCCTATGATTATGCTCGTAAATTCATAAAATATGATGTCAAGAAAATTATTTGTGTAAATCCTCTTGTAGGTATATTTTTAGGAATTTTAAATAAAAGTGGCAAGGAAATTACATTAGCAGGATTTTTGTTTGAGAATAAGAAAAATAAAATCTATTATTATTTACGAAAGCAACTTGTGAGAAAATCTTTCCAGCATATCAGAAATATCATAGTCTATGGTTCAAAAGAAATCCATTATTATTCGAAACTCTTTCCAGAATTTCAGGAGAAATTTAAATTTATTCATTACGGCTTAGATTATGATAATCAACTAACTTATCAAGGTTCTTTACCAACTAAGTATATCTTTTCAGGTGGAGGCAGTAACCGGGATTATGAGACACTAGTTAAGGCAGTGGAGGCTTCAAATCTTTCAATGCCGTGTGTGATTGCAACTCAGCCATGGAGAGTTCCTACGCATGGTTCAAACATTCAAGTTTTATCTGATGTAGTAGTAGAAACCTTTGGAGATGTATTAGCTAAGTCTGATTTTCTTGTCCTATCGTTAAAAGATATTGATTTATCCGCTGGTCATATGGTTATGCTTCAAGCAATGTCTTTAGGAGTTCCTATCATTGTAAATGACATCCCATCTGTTCGAGATTATGTTGATGAATCCTTGGTGACTTTTTATCCTTCAGGGGATTATGAGGCACTAGCACAGCTAATGGAACATTTCAATCCTATGGTTGATGATATTATTCAAAAAGTTGATAAAGCAAAGGCACTATACTTTGAACAATATACCTCTATAAAATTGATGGATAGACTATTAGAATTTTAAATAGGAGAGACTGAATGGTAGAAAAGATTGACTTTGTTGTCGCATGGGTTGATGGGAATGATCCAGTCTGGAGAGAAAAGAAGGCTCAATACGATGGCTCAGTAAACACTTTTAAAGAGGGTATGAACTCAGAGAAATCCTATCGTGAATGGGGAACTTTTAAGTACTGGTTTAGAGGTGTGGAAAAATTTGCTCCTTGGGTCAATAAGATCTACCTTGTGACTGACCAGCAAAAGCCAAGTTGGTTGGATATAAACAGTGAAAAATTGGTCTTGGTAGACCATACAGAGATTATCTGTAATGACTATCTACCGGTTTTTTCTGCCAATCCTATTGAAAGCAACATCCATCGAATCCCTGGACTCTCTGAGCACTTTGTCTTTTTTAATGACGACATGTATTTAACAGCTCCAGTGGAACCGATAGACTTTTTCTCGGAGGATGGTTTGCCAAAGTATGTTACAGCTTTAGCTCCTATTACAACGGAGAGATATGGAACTGGTCATTTCCAAATGAATGATATGGGAATTATCACTAGTCATTTTTCGAAGAAAGAAATTTTAAATAATGGTCACTTTTTTTCCTTTAAGCATGGAATTAAACAATTAATCAAGACTTTACTTTATGGGACTACTAAGTTTATCTGTGGTTTCTGGGAGAGTCACCTGCCCTATCCCCTACTAAAATCAACGATGGACTTGGTATGGGAAAAGGAAAAAGCAGTCTTGGAGGGCACTTCAGCGAGTCGTTTCAGAAGTCCCTCTGATACCAATGTTTGGCTCTTTAAGTATTGGCAGATTGCTAGTGGTCAATACGCTATCGGAAATCCTAAGTTGGGGGGACTTTTTTCTTTGGATAATGCCGGACCAGATTTTTGGAAGCTACTGAATTCTGGTAAATACCAAATTATGTGTATAAATGACGGACACAACGTTCAAGATGAGGAACAGGTGATGATAGACTTCGTCAAGGCCATGGACCAACTGCTTCCAGATAAAAGCTCATTTGAGATTTAAACTGTAAAACTAAGTAAGAGAAAGAAAAAAATAGATGATTTCGGTAATTGTACCTGTTTACAATGTGGAGGACTACCTTCATTATGCTATGGAGAGTTTGGAACATCAGACATACAAGGATATGGAGGTCCTCTTGATTGATGATGGATCGAGTGATGGCTCAGGACTCTTGTGTGACCAGTATGCCCAGCAGTATGATTGGGTGAAGAGCTACCACAAGGTCAACGGTGGCTTGTCTGATGCTCGCAACTATGGGGTATTGAAAGCCAAGGGTGACTGGATCACCTTCCTTGATCCGGACGACTATTTGGAACCTTGCGCCTTGGAACTGCTAGCTGAGTTACAAGTTCGTACCCAAGCAGATATCGTTAGTGGTAAAGTGGAGCCGACAGCCCACTACCATCGTTATCAAAATTTTCACTTGGATCAGCTTGATCTAGACCAGGTTAAGGTCTATGATAAGGCGAAGGCTCTGACTGAAATGCTCTACGGAGACCTTGTGACGGTCTCTGCTTGCGGGAAACTCTATCGGAAAGAACTTCTGGAGAAAGCTCCCTTCCCCAAGGGGCGCATCTACGAAGACCTCTATGTAATCAGTGAGCATCTCAACCAAGCCCAATCCGTGGCCTTGTTTCATCTTCCGATTTACCATTATTACCATAGACCGGGTAGCATTACTGCCTCGGCCTTCACGCCTAAACAATACGAGTTTTATGAAGCAATCGATCATTTAAAAGAGGTTGTGAATGCAACCTATCCTGAGAATTCGGAACTCCAAGCAGCCATTATTTCTCGCTTCTTTACAGGAAGTCTTCTTATCTTTACGATGATTCGTGACGGAGATCCAGCAGAGTTCAAGCGACTTCAGGAGAAGACAAGACCATATGTACCTCTTGTCTTGAAGAATGCTAGAGTTAGTAAGAAACGTAAGATTCTCTATGTCTTGATTAGCAGGTATCCACGCCTCTATTATTACTTTAAAAAGTGGAAAAAAATAAACGACTGAATGAAAAAAGTTCAGAAATTAGAAAAGGAAAATGAAGATGTTAAAGATAGAACGTGATAAATTGCTAGTGACAGCAGTTTTATTTGTGATAATTTCTATAGATATGATAAACACTTCAATGTTAGCACCTGTATTACCTAGTATACCTAATTTTGTTCCTTTCTTTGCAATCATGTTACTAGCTGTGCGTTTTTTATATATTCGTAGCTATTCTTTGAGTTTTTTAATATTTGCACCTACCCTCATTTTAGTTGGAAGTATGGTTTATTATAAGGCAGGAAACTTAAATGGTTTAATGTTTTTGCTGTTGATTGTTTTTCTTTATAAAGCAGATTTAGAGTCGATACTTAAAATTTATACTTGGACGAGTTTATCTTTTATAGTGTTTATTATTTTACTATCGTTAGTCAATGTTATTCCTAATTTACAGTTTGTTCAAACTCGCCCCGTGGGAGTGGTTGTACGTAACTCTTTTGGTTTTATCTATCCAACCGACTTTGCTTCTCATTGTTTCTATCTCTTTACTGCCCTTTCCTATCTCCTTAGAAAGAAGTTTATCTTCCTGAGAACCCTATCAGGTGTAGCCTTGGCGGCCTTTATTATTTATTATTGTGATGCCCGTTTAAATGCAGGCTCCATCTTAGCAGCAACAGGAATTTTTCTATACTTTTATTATCGTAACAAGACTGAATGGCGTTTATTTTCCCTACTGCCTTTTTCGGCTGGTATCGCTTCTTCGGTCATGATTTATCTATCCAACAAGTTTAGTTGGTCTCATCCAATATATGTTTCTCTGAATAACTTTTTCGGAATGCGATTGTATTTGGGACATGAAGCGCTTAAGAAATATGGCGTACAGTTATTTGGAATTCGTGGAATTTCCTTTGTTGGATATGGAGGAAAGACAGAAACGGTTTTGAACTATGACTATGTAGATTCGTCTTATGTACAAATGTTATTTACTTACGGTTTGATTCCAGTTGTTATGTTGGTATGCCTATACATGGTTCAGTCTTGGACTCTCTATCGTAGGAAGAACTATTTATTGTTAACCTGCCTGGCCTTAGTAACAGTCAATTGTATGTTTGAGGCCTTCTGGGTTCGTCCATCATACAATATTTTTATGTTCCTTCTTTTTGCTACCATCCCAGCGATGGAATTTGAAGGAGAAAAATCTGAGATGGGGGAAGCCGTGTGAGAGTTTTAAAAAATTACTTGTACAATCTGTCCTATCAGTTACTTGTCATCGTCCTACCAGTGATTACAACTCCCTATATCACCCGAGTTTTCTCTTCGGATGATTTGGGGTCTTACGGATATTATAACTCTATCGTGACTTATTTTATCCTACTAGCGACGCTGGGAGTAGCAAATTATGGGACCAAGGAAATTTCCGGCCATCGTAAGGAAG
The DNA here is from genome assembly GCA_963533485.1 of uncultured Streptococcus sp. Classification (GTDB taxonomy): domain Bacteria; phylum Bacillota; class Bacilli; order Lactobacillales; family Streptococcaceae; genus Streptococcus. The sequence goes on along the minus strand of CAUSPE010000005.1, from coordinate 16,848 downwards.
TTGAAAAGACCTTCTGGGGTATTTATAGTTTACAAGTCCTTTCAACCTGTTTGGCGGTTACGCTTTATATAGTTGTTTGCTTGCTTGTGCCGTCGATGAACAATCCAATTGCCTATATACTTGGCTTTAGTTTGCTGTCTCGTGGTTTTGATATTTCTTGGCTTTTTCAAGGGTTAGAAGATTTCAAAAAAATCACAGCTCGTAACACAATGGTCAAACTTCTAGGTGTTGTATCGATATTCCTATTTGTTAAGAAACCATCTGACTTGTACTTGTATATCATCCTCTTGGTTGTCTATGATCTACTAGGTCAGTTGAGTATGTGGCTTCCTGCTCGGGAACACATTCGCAAGCCGCATCTGGATATAGCCTATGCCAAAGAGCATATCAAACCAGTCATTCTCTTGTTTCTGCCACAGATTGCCATTTCGCTCTATATCACGCTAGATCGCACGATGTTAGGTGCCTTGTCTTCGACCAAGGATGTCGGGATCTATGATCAAGCCTTGAAATTATTGAATATTTTGTTGACCTTGGTAACGTCGCTAGGTAGTGTCATGTTGCCTCGGGTATCCAACCTCCTATCATCAGGCAATCAAAAGGCGGTTAACAAGCTACATGAAATGTCATTTCTGGTTTATAACTTGGTCATCTTTCCGATGATTGCGGGGATTTTGATTGTTAACAAAGATTTTGTCAATTTTTTCCTGGGGCAAGACTTCCAAGATGCTCGCTATGCGATTGCCATCATGGCCTTTAGAATGTTCTTTATTGGCTGGACCAATATCATGGGAATTCAAATCTTGATTCCTCACAATAAGAATCGTGAATTTATGCTATCAACAACGATTCCAGCTGTTTTTAGTGTGGGCTTGAATCTCCTCTTAATTCCACCTTTGGGCTATATTGGAGCTTCAATTGTATCTGTTGCGACTGAAGGTTTGGTCTGGCTGATTCAACTCTACTTTACACGTTCGTACCTAAAAGAGGTCAAGATCTTTCCATCTATGTTGAAAATACTTCTAGCAGCACTCCTGATGTACGGCGCCTTGTATTCTGTACAAGTTTTCATGCACTTCTCGTCTGTTGTGAATGTCTTGATCTATTCTCTGCTTGGCTTCCTAGTCTACGGTGGCTTGATTTTGGTCTTACGTGTCTTGGATTTTCAAGAACTAAAAAGTGTTTTAAAGAAATAAGGAGATTTTATGTACGATTATTTGATTGTCGGTGCTGGCTTGTCAGGTGCAATCTTTGCCTACGAAGCTAACAAACGTGGCAAGAAAGTGAAGGTGATTGATAAACGAGAACACATTGGTGGGAATATCTACTGTGAAAATGTTGAGGGTATCAATGTCCACAAGTATGGGGCTCATATCTTCCATACATCTAATAAAAAGGTCTGGGACTATGTCAATCAGTTTGCAGAGTTTAACAATTACATCAATTCCCCTATCGCCAACTATCAAGGGCATCTTTACAATCTGCCTTTTAATATGAACACTTTCTACGCCTTGTGGGGAACAAAGACACCTCAAGAAGTCAAGGACAAGATTGCTGAGCAGACGACTCACATGCAAGATGTTGAGCCAAAAAACTTAGAGGAACAAGCCATTAAGTTGATTGGTATGGATGTCTATGAAAAGCTAATCAAGGGTTACACCGAAAAGCAATGGGGGCGTTCTGCTACTGAACTACCACCCTTTATCATCAAGCGTTTACCAGTTCGATTGACCTATGATAACAATTATTTCAACGACCGTTACCAAGGGATTCCAATTGGTGGTTACAATGTCATCATCGAAAAGTTATTGGAAGGAATCGAAGTAGAGCTCAATACCGATTTCTTTGCAAATCGGGAGAACTTGGAGGCTTCAGCAACTAAGCTTGTCTTCACAGGGATGATTGACCAGTTCTTTGACTATAAGTTTGGTGAACTAGAGTATCGTAGTCTCCGTTTTGAGCATGAGATTCTGGACCAAGAAAATTATCAAGGAAATGCTGTAGTCAACTATACTGAGCGTGATATTCCCTATACGCGTATTATTGAACATAAACATTTTGAGTTTGGGACTCAGGACAAGACCGTTATTACTCGAGAATATCCAGCAGATTGGAAAAGAGGAGATGAGCCTTACTATCCAATCAATGATGCCAAAAACAATGCAATCTATGAACAGTATCTAGCAGAAGCTGAGAAAAATGGGCGCGTGATCTTCTGTGGGCGCTTGGCAGATTATAAATACTATGATATGCACGTGACTGTTGAACGTGCATTGGATGTGGTAGAAGAAGAACTAGGGAGTATCTAAGAACATCACAGATAAAGGGGAGAAAAGGTGAAATATTATCTGAAAGATTCATTTCTGCATAATGCACACGAAAAGAATGCAGGGAGTAAGGCACGAAATGATGTGGAAACTATTCTAATCTCAGAGGGTTATGAGGGGTTGGAGCTCAAGGTTGAGAATTGGTATAAGATGAATTTCTTTAAAGCTCAACAACACAAATACCGTGCGACCAAGTCTGTGTTTGATCAGTTGGGAGCTGGAGATGAATTGGTGATTCAGTTCCCGATTATCCACCATACATTTTTCATCTCACAACTCATTAAGCAGGCGCAAAAAAGAGGAGCAAAATTCTATCTCTTGATCCATGATATTGAAACCTTGCGTCATGCAGCAGGTTCGGAAGTGAAATTCCGTCATAAAGTGCGAAATTACTTCCAAGAGAAGAAAGCTTTGATGTCAGTGGATGGCATTATCGTTCATAACGATATCATGAAGAAAGTTCTGGTAGGTCAAGGAGTGCCAGCAGATAAAATGGTTAGCTTGGAGATTTTTGACTATCTGATTCCAAACTTTGCTGAAAAACCAAATCTCCAAAAAGACCAGCCTATTATCGTAGCTGGAAATTTGAACCCTGCAAAGTCAGGTTATCTTTATAACTTGCCAGACCAGCCAGCCTATAACTTGTATGGAGTGGGCTATGATGAAAGTCGTGCATTGAAAAACACCACCTACTTTGGTTCCTTTATGCCGGATGACCTTCCAGCTGCTCTTGAAGGTAGTTTTGGTTTGGTCTGGGACGGAGACAGCTCAGAAACCTGCCAAGGTTCTTACGGAAACTACCTACGCTTTAACAACTCGCACAAGGCCTCTCTTTATTTGGCTTCGGGCTTTCCTCTGGTGGTTTGGAAAGAGTCGGCTCTCGCACATTTTGTTCTGGATAAACAGTGTGGTCTAGCAGTTGATTCTTTACATGACCTCCAAAAGTCACTAGACGATTTGACAGATCGAGATTACATGAAACTGTCAGCTAATGCTAGACAAGTAGGAGTAGCGCTTCGAAATGGTGATTATCTGAAATCGGCTATTTCTAAATTGAAGTAAGAATTTGAAGCTACTCATTAATCAGTTCGTTAGAAAGGTTACTTCATTATGAAAGGTATTATTCTTGCGGGTGGTTCGGGAACGCGCCTGTACCCACTTACTCGAGCTGCGTCAAAACAGCTGATGCCAGTTTATGATAAACCCATGATTTACTATCCTTTGTCAACCTTGATGTTGGCTGGGATTAAGGACATTTTGATTATCTCAACACCACAGGATTTACCCCGTTTTAAGGATCTGCTCTTGGATGGCTCCGAATTTGGGATCAAGCTTTCCTATGCGGAACAGCCTAGTCCCGATGGACTTGCTCAGGCTTTTCTTATCGGTGAAGAATTTATCGGCGACGATAGTGTTGCCTTGATTTTAGGCGATAATATCTATCATGGGCCTGGTTTGAGCAAAATGCTTCAAAAGGCAGCCCAGAAAGAGAAAGGTGCGACTGTTTTTGGCTACCAAGTGAAGGATCCAGAGCGTTTTGGTGTGGTCGAGTTTGATACAGACATGAATGCTATTTCCATAGAAGAAAAACCAGACAATCCTCGATCCAACTATGCAGTGACAGGTCTTTATTTCTATGATAATGATGTTGTGGAGATTGCCAAACAGATCAAACCAAGCGCACGTGGTGAGTTGGAAATCACAGATGTCAACAATGCTTATTTGAAGCGTGGGGATTTGTCTGTTGAGGTTATGGGACGTGGTTTTGCCTGGTTGGATACTGGGACACACGAGAGCTTGTTAGAGGCTTCCCAATATATCGAAACGGTTCAACGAATGCAAAATCTCCAGGTTGCAAATCTGGAAGAAATTGCCTATCGTATGGGTTATATCAGTCGTGAAGATGTACTGGAATTGGCGCAACCTCTTAAGAAGAATGAATACGGACAATACCTGCTCCGTTTGATTGGAGAAATCTAGATGACAGATAATTTTTTCGGCAAAACACTTGCAGTGCGTAAGATTGATGCCATTCCAGGTTTGTTAGAGTTTGACATTCCAGTTCATGGAGACAATCGTGGCTGGTTTAAGGAAAATTTTCAGAAAGAAAAGATGCTACCGCTTGGTTTTCCTGAAAGCTTCTTTGCTGAAGGGAAACTGCAAAATAATGTCAGCTTTTCTCGCAAAAATGTTCTCCGAGGCCTCCATGCTGAACCTTGGGACAAGTATATCTCAGTAGCAGACAATGGGAAAGTTCTGGGTTCTTGGGTTGACCTACGTGAAGGTGAGACTTTTGGAAACGTTTATCAGACCGAGATTGATGCAAGTAAGGGAATCTTTGTCCCTCGTGGCGTAGCCAATGGTTTCCAAGTACTCTCGGATACAGTTTCTTATAGCTATCTGGTCAATGACTACTGGGCACTTGAACTCAAGCCTAAATATGCCTTTGTCAACTATGCAGACCCAGCCTTGGGAATCGAGTGGGAAAACCTAGCAGAAGCAGAAGTCTCAGAAGCAGATAAACATCATCCACTGCTAAAGGATGTCAAACCATTAAGAAAAGAAGATTTGTAAAAAAGTTAAGGAATAAAAATGACTGAATACAAAAATATCATCGTGACAGGTGGGGCTGGTTTTATCGGTTCTAACTTTGTTCATTATGTTTACAAAAACTTTCCAGATGTTCATGTGACAGTGCTGGACAAGCTAACTTATGCGGGTAATCGTGCCAATATTGAAGAAATTTTAGGTGATCGTGTTGAGTTGGTTGTTGGAGATATTGCAGATGTAGACTTGGTCGATAAGTTAGCTGCTCAAGCAGATGCCATCGTTCACTATGCGGCAGAAAGCCATAATGACAACTCGCTCAATGATCCGAGCCCCTTTATCCATACCAACTTCATCGGAACTTACACTCTTTTGGAAGTAGCTCGTAAATACGACCTTCGTTTCCACCATGTGTCAACTGACGAAGTCTATGGGGACCTGCCTCTACGTGAAGATTTACCGGGTCATGGAGAAGGTCCAGGTGAGAAGTTTACAGCTGAAACCAAGTACAATCCAAGCTCGCCTTACTCATCAACTAAAGCAGCTTCAGACTTGATTGTTAAAGCTTGGGTGCGCTCATTTGGTGTCAAAGCGACTATTTCTAACTGTTCAAACAACTATGGTCCTTATCAGCACATCGAGAAGTTCATCCCTCGTCAAATCACCAATATCTTGAGCGGTATCAGGCCAAAACTCTACGGTGAAGGTAAAAACGTCCGTGACTGGATCCATACCAATGACCACTCATCAGGGGTTTGGACGATTCTAACCAAAGGTCAAATAGGGGAAACTTACTTGATTGGAGCGGATGGTGAGAAGAACAATAAGGAAGTGTTGGAACTCATTCTCAAGGAAATGGGACAACCTGCTGACGCTTATGACCACGTGACAGATCGAGCTGGTCACGACCTCCGCTATGCTATCGATGCCAGCAAACTTCGTGATGAACTAGGGTGGAAACCAGAGTTTACCAACTTTGAAGCAGGTCTCAAAGAGACCATCAAGTGGTACACAGACAACCAAGACTGGTGGAAATCTGAAAAAGAAGCTGTCGAGGCTAACTATGCCAAGACGCAAAAAGTAATTAACTAATCAGATACTAAAAAGCAAGAGACTTTGAGTTCTCTTGCTTTTTATGTATGTCGTAATCTGTTATTTTCTTACTTCTTGTTTATAAAACTCTTTAAGGGCATCTTGCCAGGTTGGAATGACGAAACCTGTCGCCTTCGCTTTGACCAAACTCATGGTTGAGTTGAGGGGACGTTTGGCCTTTGCAGGAAACTTGCTGGAGTCTACTGGAATCACTTCAACATCACTGTCTTTAAGAATCTCGACAGCGAAGTCATACCAAGTGGTGTCTTCAGTGGAGTCATTTGATAAGTGGTAGTAGCCATACTCTTTTTGATTATCAGTCAGGTAGGTCATGAACTCAGCCAAGGTACGTGTCCAGGTTGGGCGACCGTGTTGGTCGTTAACTACAGTGAGAGTTTTATGGGTTTTGGCAAGATTTTGCATGGTAAAGACAAAGTTTTTGCCATAATTTCCAAAGACCCAAGCAGTACGGATGATATAATGTTGTGATGTAAGATTTTCAACGAGTTCTTCACCCATTCGCTTGGTACGCCCGTACTCTGTTTGCGGATCAGGTAGGTCATCGACTTCCCACTCTTGTCCGACGGGTTTCTTCCCATCAAAGACGTAGTCTGTCGAGATATAGACCAGAGTAGCTCCGTATTTCTCAGAGACCTTGGCTACATTTTCAGTTCCAGTTACGTTGATGGCAAAATCCAGTTCTTTCCCCTCGTCTTCTGCAGCATCAACAGCAGTGTAGGCTGCACAATGATAGACCAGAGTTGGCTTGACTTCAGCAAATACCTTCTCAACCATTTCAGCATTCGTGATATCCATTTCGGCCACATCTACTGCAACATAGTCCACATTTCGTTCATCTAGTAAATAACGTAGTTCGGTACCGAGTTGACCATTTGCACCTGTAATTAATATCATTGTCTTCTCCTTAACTTTTCTTCTATCTAATCATAGCAAAAAAATGATAAAAAATCTGATTTTCGGTCCTTGTTTTGCTGGTTTAAGATATAAAAATATAGTATTAGAGAATAATAATTTTATAATAGAAAACTTATTTTTCAGAATTTACTAAAGTAATTCAAAAATTCTGAAAATTTTATTGACATGTTTCTGAAAAGGGACTATAATGGGGTGAAAGTTTTAAAGGAGAAAACAATGAAAAGTTCAAAACTACTTGCCCTTGCGGGTGTGACGTTATTGGCAGCTGCGACTCTTGCTGCCTGCTCTGGATCAAGTTCAAATGCTAAAGGCGAGAAAACATTCTCATACATTTACGAAACGGATCCTGATAACCTAAACTATTTGACAACTGGTAAGGCAGCTACAGCGAATATTACGAGCAACGTTATCGATGGCTTACTTGAAAATGACCGCTATGGTAACTTTGTACCATCTATGGCTGAGGATTGGTCTGTATCTAAGGATGGATTGACTTACACGTATACACTCCGTAAGGATGCAAAATGGTATACATCTGAAGGTGAGGAGTATGCAGAAGTTAAAGCTCAAGACTTTGTAACTGGTCTTAAGTATGCTGCTGATAAGAAATCAGATGGTCTTTACCTGGTTCAGGAATCTATCAAGGGATTGGATGCTTACGTCAAAGGAGAAATTACAGACTTCTCTCAAGTAGGAATCAAAGCTCTTGATGATTATACCGTTCAATACACATTGAACAAGCCAGAAAGTTTCTGGAATTCTAAGACAACAATGGGTGTTCTGGCTCCTGTTAATGAAGAATTTTTGAACTCTAAAGGGGATGACTTTGCTAAAGGTACGGATCCAAGCAGCATTCTCTATAATGGACCATTCTTACTCAAATCAATCGTAGCCAAATCATCAGTCGAGTTCGAAAAGAATCCAAACTATTGGGACAAAGACAATGTTCATCTTGACAAAGTGAAATTATCCTTCTGGGATGGTCAAGATACCAATAAGCCAACTGAAGCTTTCAAAGACGGTAGCTTTACAATGGCTCGCCTCTTCCCAACAAGTGCTAGTTACTCAGAGACTGAAAAAACATTCAAAGACAATATCGTTTATACCCAACAAGATTCTACTACTTATTTAGTAGGAACAAATATCGATCGTCAGTCTTATAAGTACACTTCTAAGACAACAGATGAGGAAAAAACATCAACCAAGAAAGCACTTTTGAATAAGGATTTCCGTCAAGCTATTGCATTTGGTTTTGACAGAACAGCCTACGCTTCTCAAGTAAATGGTGCAAGTGGAGCTACTAAACTGCTTCGTAACTTATTTGTTCCTCCTACATTTGTACAGGCAGATGGTAAAAGCTTTGGGGAATTAGTTAAGGAAAAATTGGTGACCTATGGAGATGAGTGGAGCAACGTAAACTTGGATGATGCCCAAGATGGCCTCTACAATCCTGACAAAGCCAAAGCAGAATTCGCTAAAGCTAAGGCAGCTCTTCAAGCGGAAGGTGTGAAATTCCCAATCCACTTGGACATGCCTGTAGACCAAACTAATACAACAAAAGTTCAACGTGTTCAATCTTTTAAACAGTCAGTTGAAGAAAATCTAGGATCAGATAATGTGGTTATCGATATCCAACAGCTCCAAAAAGATGATGTTCAAAACATTACCTACTTCGCTGAAACTGCGGCTGGGGAAGACTGGGATATCTCAGATAACGTGGGTTGGTCTCCAGACTATATCGATCCATCTACTTATCTTGATATTATCAAACCATCTGTAGGGGAAAATACAAAGACTTACCTAGGATTTGACTCAGGAACAAACAACGCTGCGGCTAAGCAAGTTGGTTTAGAAGATTACGAAAAAATGGTTGTGGAAGCTGGGGAAGAAACTACTGACGTTTCAAAACGTTATGAAAAATATGCTGCTGCCCAAGCTTGGTTGACAGACAGTGCCTTGCTCATCCCAACAACTTCTCAAACTGGTCGTCCAATGTTGTCTAAGATGGTTCCATTTACACTTCCATTTGCATACTCTGGTAACAAGGGTATGAGCGAAGCCCTTTTGTACAAATATCTAGAAGTACAAGATAAGGCAGTGACAACAGAAGAATACCAAAAGGCTCAAGAAAAATGGTTGAAAGAAAAAGAAGAGTCAAATAAAAAGGCTCAAGAAGATCTCGCAAACCATGTGAAATAACTTTAAAAAAGTAAAGGATTTAGCCATCGACATGATGGTTAAGTCCTTTTTTATCTGTGGTATAAGGTCCTGAATGATTAGAGGTAGGATTTTTCAGAAAAGAGAAAATTTTAGTGAATTTTACCTATTTCCTATTGCTTTCTGGCTTTTTATTTGTTATATTAAAAGTACAATTATTTTTTATTTATAACAGTTAAGCAGAGCACTTTCAGAGAAAGGAGTATTTTTTAAAAAAGAAATGTAAACGCTTACTGGAAAATGAAAGGATTTAGGAGTTCATGGATAAACGATTTTTTGAAAAACGCTGTAAGTTCAGTATTCGTAAGTTTACGCTTGGGGTAGCTTCAGTGATGATTGGAGCGACTTTCTTTGCGACTGCCCCAGTTTTGGCTGATCAGGCAAGGGTTGGTTCAACAGATAATTTGCCGAGTGAACTAGCTGATTTGGATAAGACGGCTAGTGATGAGGGGCACGATTTTGACAAGGAAGCTGCCGCTCAGAATCCTGGTTCAGCTGAAACTACTGAAGGCCCTCAAACAGAAGAAGAGTTGTTGGCTCAAGAAAAAGAAAAGTCTGAAAAGCCAAGCAATCTGCCAAAAGAATTAGAAGATAAGTTGGAGAAAGCTGAAGACAATGGGCGCGAAGTTGACAAGGATCAATTGGCCCAAGATACTGGCAAGCTCGTCCCAGAAGATGTGGCTAAGACTACCAATGGGGAATTAAACTACGGCGCGACTGTTAAGATCAAGACGCCATCAGGAGAAGGTAGCGGTATTGTCGTTGCTAAAGACCTTGTCTTGACGGTTTCTCATAACTTTATCAAGGACAGCCAAGACGGCAATATCCGTAAGGTTGTGGATAATGATCAAGGGGATGGAGATATCTATAGCATCTCATATCCAGGACTGCCAGATGTCAAGTTTAGCAAGAAAGATATTATTCATTGGGATCGTGAAGGCTATTTGAAAGGCTTCAAAAATGATTTGGCCCTAGTGAGATTACGTACAGTTCTAGAAAATACGCCTGTTGAAGTAACCAAAAAGCCAGTAGTTAAGAAAATCGGAGATAAGCTCCATGTCTTTGGTTATCCAGAAGGGAAATTGAATCCGATTGTCAATACTACAGTTGATTTTGCGGAACTATACGGAGAAGGTGTCCAAGGGATTGGTTACCAAGGAGGAAAACCAGGCGCTAGTGGCGGCGGTATCTTTGATACAGAAGGCAAACTGGTCGGTGTTCACCAAAATGGTGTAGTTGGAAAACGGAGTGGCGGTATTCTCTTCTCACCAGCTCAACTAAAATGGATCCAAGACCACATACAGGGAATTTCAAGTGTGAAACCAGCAGACTTGGAAGAGAAAGAAAAACCGGCTGAAGAAAAACCAAAAGAGGATAAACCTGCAGCTGCTAAACCTGAAACACCTAAGACAGTGACTCCTGAATGGCAAACAGTAGCGAATAAAGAGCAACAAGGAACAGTCACTATTCGTGAAGAAAAGGGTGTTCGCTACAATCAATTGTCTTCAACGGCCCAAAATGACAATGATGGCAAACCAGCCTTGTTTGAAAAACAAGGATTGACTGTCGATGCTAATGGAAATGCGACAGTTGATTTAACCTTCAAAGATGATTCTGAAAAGGGCAAATCACGCTTTGGTGTCTTCTTGAAATTTAAAGATACCAAGAACAATGTTTTTGTTGGATATGACCAAGGTGGCTGGTTCTGGGAATACAAAACTCCAGGTAATAGCACATGGTATAAAGGCAACCGTGTGGCAGCACCAGAACCAGGTTCTGTAAATCGTCTTTCTATCACTCTCAAGTCAGATGGACAACTCAATGCCAGCAACAATGATGTAAATCTCTTTGACACAGTGACCCTACCTGGGGCGGTCAATGAGAATCTTAAAAATGAGAAGAAGATCCTTCTCAAGGCAGGAACTTATAGCAATGACCGTACGGTTGTCAGCGTTAAAACAGACAATCAAGAAGGTGTAAAAGCGGATGATACTCCTGCCCAGAAAGAAACAGGTCCGGCTGTTGATGATAGCAAGGTGAGTTATGATACGATTCAGTCTAAGGTCCTCAAGGCAGTGATTGACCAAGCCTTCCCTCGTGTCAAGGAATACACCTTGAATGGACATACTTTGCCAGGACAGGTGCAACAGTTCAATCAAGTCTTTATCAATAACCACCGAATCACCCCTGAAGTCACTTATAAGAAAATCAATGAGACAACAGCAGAGTATTTGATGAAGCTTCGCGATGATGCTCACTTAATCAATGCGGAAATGACAGTACGCTTGCAAGTTGTGGATAATCAATTACACTTTGATGTGACCAAGATTGTCAACCACAATCAAGTCACTCCAGGTCAAAAGATTGATGACGAAAGAAAATTGCTTTCAACTATTAGTTTCCTTGGTAATGCTTTGGTCTCTGTTTCGAGTGATCAAGCTGGTGCTAAGTTTGATGGGGCAACCATGTCAAACAATACCCATGTCAGCGGGGATGATCATATCGATGTAACCAATCCAATGAAGGATTTGGCTAAGGGTTACATGTATGGATTTGTTTCTACAGATAAGCTTGCTGCAGGTGTTTGGAGCAACTCTCAAAACAGCTACGGTGGAGGTTCTTATGACTGGACCCGTTTGACAGCCTACAAGGAAACAGTCGGGAATGCCAACTATGTCGGAATTCATAGCTCTGAATGGCAATGGGAAAAAGCTTATAAGGGCATTGTTTTCCCAGAATACACCAAGGAACTTCCAAGTGCCAAGGTTGTTATCACTGAAGATGCCAATGCGGACAAGAAAGTCGACTGGCAAGATGGTGCCATTGCTTATCGTAGCATCATGAACAACCCTCAAGGTTGGGAAAAAGTTAAGGATATCACAGCTTATCGTATCGCGATGAACTTTGGTTCTCAAGCACAAAACCCATTCCTTATGACCTTGGATGGTATCAAGAAAATCAATCTCCACACAGATGGTCTTGGGCAAGGTGTTCTCCTTAAAGGTTATGGTAGTGAAGGTCATGACTCTGGACACTTGAACTATGCTGATATTGGTAAACGTATTGGTGGTGTCGAAGACTTCAAGACCTTGATCGAAAAAGCGAAGAAATATGGAGCTCATCTTGGCATCCACGTTAACGCTTCTGAGACTTATCCTGAGTCTAAATACTTTAATGAAAATATTCTTCGTAAGAATCCAGATGGCAGCTACAGCTACGGCTGGAACTGGCTAGACCAAGGTATCAACATTGATGCTGCTTATGACCTAGCACATGGACGCTTGGCTCGCTGGGAAGACTTGAAGAAAAAACTTGGTGATGGTCTCGACTTTATCTATGTGGACGTATGGGGCAATGGTCAATCAGGTGATAACGGTGCCTGGGCTACCCACGTTCTTGCTAAAGAAATCAACAAACAAGGCTGGCGTTTTGCGATTGAGTGGGGTCATGGTGGTGAATACGACTCTACCTTCCAACACTGGGCAGCTGACTTGACCTATGGTGGCTACACTAATAAAGGTATCAACAGCGCCATCACGCGCTTTATCCGTAACCACCAAAAAGATTCTTGGGTTGGGGACTATAGAAGTTACGGTGGTGCAGCCAACTACCCACTTCTAGGTGGCTACAGCATGAAAGACTTTGAAGGTTGGCAAGGAAGAAGCGACTACAATGGCTATGTAACCAACTTATTTGCTCATGACGTCATGACTAAGTACTTCCAACACTTCACTGTAAGTAAATGGGAAAATGGTACACCAGTTACCATGTCTGATAATGGTAGCACCTATAAATGGACTCCAGAAATGAAGGTTGAGCTAGTCGATGCTGCAGGTAACAAAGTGGTTGTGACTCGTAAGTCAAACGATGTCAATAGCCCGCAATACCGCGAACGTACAGTAACGCTCAATGGACGTGTCATCCAAGATGGTTCAGCTTACTTGACTCCTTGGAACTGGGATGCAAATGGTAAGAAACTTCCTACTGATAAGGAAAAGATGTACTACTTCAATACGCAGGCCGGTGCAACAACTTGGACCCTTCCGAGTGATTGGGCAAATAGCAAGGTTTACCTTTACAAGCTAACTGACCAAGGTAAGACAGAAGAGCAAGAACTAACTGTAAAAGATGGTAAGATTACCCTAGACCTTCTAGCAAATCAACCATACGTTCTTTACCGTTCAAAACAAACCAATCCTGAAATGTCATGGAGCGAAGGCATGCACATCTATGACCAAGGATTTAACAGTGGAACCTTGAAACACTGGACTATTTCTGGTGATGCTTCCAAGGCAGAAATTGTCAAATCACAGGGTGCAAATGAAATGCTTCGTATCCAAGGCAATAAGAGCAAGGTTAGCCTTACTCAGAAACTGACTGGCTTGAAACCAAATACCAAGTATGCGGTTTATGTTGGTGTCGATAACCGTAGTAATGCTAAGGCAAGTATCACAGTGAATACTGGCGAGAAAGAAGTGACTACTTATACCAATAAGTCACTCGCTCTCAACTATATCAAAGCTTATGCTCATAACAATCGTCGTGAAAATGCTACAGTTGACGATACAAGTTACTTCCAAAATATGTACGCCTTCTTTACAACTGGATCTGATGTATCAAATGTCACTCTGACATTGAGTCGTGAAGCTGGTGATGAAGCAACTTACTTTGATGAAATTCGTACCTTTGAAAACAATTCAAGCATGTACGGAGACAAGCATGATACAGGTCAAGGAACCTTCAAACAAGACTTTGAAAATGTTGCTCAAGGAATCTTCCCATTTGTAGTGGGTGGTGTCGAAGGTGTCGAAGATAACCGCACTCACTTGTCTGAAAAACACGATCCATATACACAGCGTGGTTGGAACGGTAAGAAAGTCGATGATGTTATCGAAGGAAATTGGTCATTGAAGACTAACGGACTAGTGAGCCGTCGTAACTTGGTTTACCAAACCATTCCGCAAAACTTCCGCTTTGAAGCTGGTAAAACTTATCGTGTAACCTTTGAATACGAAGCAGGATCAGACAATACCTATGCCTTTGTAGTTGGTAAGGGAGAATTCCAGTCAGGTCGTCGTGGTACGAAAGCAAGCAACTTGGAAATGCATGAATTGCCAAATACTTGGACAGATTCTAAGAAAGCCAAGAAAGTAACCTTCCTCGTGACAGGTGCAGAAACAGGCGATACTTGGGTAGGTATCTACTCAACTGGAAATGCAAGCAATACTCGTGGTGATTCTGGTGGAAATGCCAACTTCCGTGGTTATAACGACTTCATGATGGATAATCTTCACATCGAAGAAATTACCCTAACAGGTAAGATGTTGACAGAAAATGCTCTGAAGAACTACTTGCCAACGGTAGCCATGACCAACTACACGAAAGAGTCTATGGATGCTTTGAAAGAGGCGGTCTTTAACCTCAGCCAGGCAGATGATGACATTAGCGTGGAAGAAGCGCGTGCAGAGATTGCCAAGATTGAAGCTTTGAAGAATGCTTTGGTTCAGAAGAAGACAGCTTTGGTAGCAGAAGACTTTGAAAGTTTGGATGCGCCAGCTCAACCAGGTGAAGGTCTAGAGAATGCCTTTGATGGAAATGTGTCTAGTCTATGGCATACATCTTGGAATGGTGGAGATGTAGGCAAGCCTGCAACCATGGTCTTGAAAGAACCAACTGAAATCACAGGACTTCGTTATGTTCCACGTGCCTCTGATTCAAATGGAAACTTGCGAGATGTGAAACTGGTTGTCACAGATGAGTCTGGTAAGGAACATACCTTTAACGTAACAGATTGGCCAAATAACAACAAGCCAAAAGACATTGACTTTGGCAAGACAATCAAGGCTAAGAAAATTGTCCTTACAGGTACCAAGACATACGGAGATGGTGGAGATAAATACCAATCTGCAGCGGAACTTATCTTTACTCGTCCACAAGTAGCAGAAACACCTCTTGACTTGTCAGCTTATGAAGCAGCTTTGGCTAAGGCGCAGAAATTGACAGACAAAGAAAATCAAGAGGAAGTGGCTGGAGTTCAGGCGAGCATGAAATATGCGACGGATAACCATCTCTTGACGGAAAGAATGGTGGCCTACTTCGCAGACTATCTCAACCAATTAAAAGATTCTGCTACGAAACCAGACGCTCCAACAAGCAGCAAGGGGGAAGAACAACCACCAGTTCTTGATGTACCTGAGTTCAAAGGCGGCGTCAATGCAACAGAAGCAGCTGTACATGAGGTTCCTGAGTTCAAGGGCGGCGTTAATGGGGTCCAAGCCTTGGTTCACGAATTACCAGAATACAAAGGCGGAGCCAATGCGGTCCTAGCGGCTGCAAATGAAGTCCCTGAGTTTAAGGGTGGCGTCAATGCGGTCCAAGCCTTGGTAAACGAGAAACCAGCCTACACAGGTGTATTGGCTACTGCTGGAGATCAAGCAGCTCCAACAGTTGAAAAACCTGAGTACCCGCTCACTCCAAGTCCAGTAGCTGATACCAAAACTCCGGGAGCTAAAGATGAAGAAAAACTACCTGCTACAGGGGAGCACAGCTCAGAAGTAGCCCTCTTCTTAGCAAGTGTGAGTATCGCTTTATCTGCTGCTGTTCTTACGACAAAACGAAAAGAAGACTAAACAGATTTGGTTTTAGAAGTCCAAAAGATCTCGAATCAAATAGGAACAAACAGCCGGAGAGGACCTCTTGGTTCTCTCCTTTTTCAAAGGAGAAATGATACCGCTTACTCATGTATGCGGATGAAAGGAATAGGAGAAAGATGGATAGACATTTTTTTGAGAAACGCTGTCACTATAGTATAAGAAAATTTGCAATCGGTGCAGCCTCCGTTATGATTGGTGCTAGTATCTTTGGCGCCAATATGGTTCAGGCGGCAGAAACAGCAACACCTTCAGAGGCAGAGGGAAGTATCACTCATGTTCAAGCCTTGGATAAGTTACCAGATGATTTAGCCGCTGCGCTTGAAAAAGCAGATGCAGAAGCTGCAACAGAAGCAAGTCATGAAGAAACTCCAGCGACAGATGAGGGAACCAATCCTGCAGCAAGTGAAGAAGCAAAACCAGAGACAAGTCCTGCAAGTCCCAAACCAGCAGAAACGCCGAAACCGGCTGAAACACCAAAGGCAGATAAACAACCTGCGGAAACCACTACACCAGCAGTAAAACCAGCTGAAAAGACAATCGAAGATAGAGAAGATGTCAACCATCTTGAGGGTGCTACTGCTCAGGCTAATAACTATGAAACTGGCACTCCGTATACTGCTGATAAGGCAGTGGACGGTAATCCAGATACCCGTTGGGCGACTAATCAAAATATTGAAAAACCAACCTTCGAATTAACTCTTCCAAAAACTACCCTTATCAAGCATGTAGAAATAGACTGGGATCGTCGTCTTCGTAATGGGCAAAATGATCCCAATATCAAATCTTGGAGTCTCTACTACGCAGGCCAAGAAGACATGGGCGCTAACGGAGAAAAACAATGGAAACTCGCTCATACCAAGACTGGAGATCCTGTTTTAGATGAGAAAGTAGATCTAGCTGAAAGTATCAAAGCTAAGTATCTTAAGTTAGAAATTAACGACTATCAAGCGGGCACAATGGGTTGGAGAAACGTTGGTATCCAAGAAATTCGAGCTTATTCAAACGTTCCGGACCATAGTAGGGTAACGGATATCCGCCAAGTAACAGAACTATCAGTAGCAGAAGATGGACAGTCT